>JAKMEU010000262.1 GCA_022425845.1 Luminiphilus sp.
CCCCTGCTCGGCCGCCTTGGTGGCTGCTCAAACCCACGTGCAGTTGCCCGTGCAGGAACGTGCCGGCGGTCAACACCACCGTCTTGCTCTGGAAGCGTAAACCGTTCCTGGTAACGGCACCTGTCACCCGGCCTCCTTCAAGGGTGAGATCCTCTACTGAATCCTGAAAAATATAGAGGTTGGGTTGTTGGAGTAACCGGGTGCGAATGGCATTGCGATAGAGTGTCCGGTCCGCCTGTGCCCGGGTAGCTCTAACCGCCGGACCCTTACGGCGATTCAGTACCCGGAATTGAATCCCCGCCTCGTCCGTAGCCTCGGCCATTGCACCACCCAACGCATCGATCTCTCGAACCAAATGGCTTTTACCAATCCCCCCTATAGCCGGGTTGCATGACATTTGCCCCAGAGCGTCAATGGCATGGGTCAGCAGTAAGGTATGAGCGCCCGTCCGCGCCGCCGCCAGCGCCGCTTCAGTACCGGCATGACCGCCGCCAACAACGATAACGTCATAATGTTGCTGCAAGTGAGACAAAGTGGTGCCGCTCTGAATTGGGGAACCGCGAAGTATAAAACCACCAGAGCCAGAGGAAAATGGTCGTTGTACCGATGTTGTGCCAGATCTTCAGCCGGTATTGAGCGCCGGGGGCTCATCTCTAAAGTGATGTTTTCTGATCTTCTGACGAAGACCTAATAATTATAAAAAAAGAAATATAAAAGAGTTAAGTTACTTTAATGCTGTTGTTATTAGGGGGTAGTTTTGCAGGGGATAACTGACTTTAAGTCCCATAGGCTGGTGGTTTGGTTGCGGTACAAGTCTGCGGTAAACGGCCCTGTTACGTCGGTATATCCTTTGGGGCGGCAGTGGAAAAGATGGCTGGAAAAACAGCGTCCAAAAGTCCACAAAGAGGCCCACAGCGCTCACCCCTGGTTATGCACTAAGTCACTAACAGGGGTCAGGTCCGGTGTCGCCAGTCGGTGACAAGCTGTGTCTAAGGTGTGTAATGGCATGCAGTTGCCCCGCGTTCTGGCAGAGTCAGTGCAAACAGTGGGGATTAGCTGTGGATAGCGTGTTGACTCACTGCGGTTATTTGCCGATACAGAAGCTGGAAAAAATTTCGCCCAACAAGGCGTCATTTGAAAGCGTACCGGTGATGGTTCCCAGGAGGTCGTGGGCTGCTTTCAAATCTTCGGCTAACAACTCGCCAGCCCCTGAAACGGAGAAACGCGCCTGACAGGCGTCCAGGCTGGCGAACGTGTCTTCAAGCGCCTGAATATGACGCTCCCTGGCGCTGAACCTATTTTCTGAGTCATCTCTCAGCCCAAGCTTTTTCAGAAGTGTAGCTTTTAACGCGTCTATGCCCTCGCCCGAGCGAGCTGACAGGGCAACAGCGTCGATCCCGTCCTGTTTAAACACCCCCGGGGGACGCCCGCTGAGATCTATTTTGTTGAAGATGAGCAGCGTGTTCGGAGCTGGGTTAACCGGTGTTGAAATCGGATCTTCACTGTCATCCAAAATTTGTAGCGTGATGTCTGCCTGGTTAATGGCTTTCTCCGCACGGCGCACCCCTTCCTGTTCAATGGGGTCGTCGCTGTAGCGCAGCCCGGCCGTATCAATCAGCTGAAAAGGAATGCCTGCAAGGGTGACCGTTTCCTTAAGCAGATCCCGAGTCGTCCCGGGTATCTCGGTCACAATTGCCACGTCGTCGCCGGACAGTGCGTTAAGCAAGCTGCTTTTTCCCGCATTGGGTTTGCCCGCGAGAACGAGTGTGGCGCCGGTTTGGACCAGCGCGCCTTCACGGGCTCGCCCTAGCAGTGCGTCAACGGCCGTTATTATGTCCTGCAATGTCCCGGTCACCTGTCCATCTGAAAGGAAATCGACATCCTCCTCAGGAAAATCCAACGCTGCTTCTACGTACACGCGCAGTGCCGTTATGTCCCGGCTTATCGCATGCACTGAATCTGAAAAAACACCGCTCAAGCTGGCTTGTGCTTGCTTCGCTGCCATCTCGGTATTGGCGGCTATGAGGTCGGCAATCGCTTCCGCTTGAACGAGATCGATTTTGTTGTTCAGGAACGCCCGCTCGGAAAACTCTCCCGGGCGGGCTTGTCGCGCGCCGAGATCCAGGCAGCGACGCAGAAGTTGGGCCAGCACAATGGGGCCGCCATGACCCTGTAACTCAACGCAGTCCTGTCCGGTAAAGGATCGGGGAGCGACGAAAACGATCACAAGGCCGTCGTCAATGACAGACCCTTTTTTGTCAAGAAACCGCGTGTGGTGGGCAACCCGTTCGTCGAATGTCGGCCTCGAGGAGATGTGGCGGGCGATGTCGATGGCCCGGCTTCCAGATAGCCTGACGATGCCGACACCGCCCGAGCCGCTGGGAGTGGCTACCGCAGCGATAGTGTCATGATCTGTCAGCAGGTCACGGTTTGGTGTGCTGCTTTCCTTTTCAGGCGCCGTCGCGTTCAATTCTTCGCGTGATGACATATTGTTGCGCCATGGAAAGGAGGTTGTTTACAACCCAGTACAGTACCAGCCCGGCAGGAAACCACAGGAAGAAAAAAGTAAAAACAACCGGCAGCCATTGCATGAGTTTGGCCTGCATTGGGTCCGGAGGGGGCGGGTTAAGTTTCTGCATGAAAAACATGGATCCACCCATCATGACCGGTAGGACGAAGTAGGGGTCCATCACCGATAGATCTTTAATCCATAATGCGAAAGGTGCTTGGCGAAGCTCTACCGACTCCATGAGAACCCAATAGAGTGCAATAAAAACCGGCATCTGCACGAGTATCGGTAGACAGCCCCCCATGGGGTTTATCTTTTCCTTCTTATACAGCTCCATCATGGCCTGTGATTGTTTTTGTTTGTCGCTGGCGTACTGCTCTCTGATCGCCACCATTTTGGGCTGCACTTTGCGCATTCTGGCCATGGATCGATAGCTTGCAGCTGACAATTTATAAAATGCTGTTTTGATCAGGAGGGTCAGCAAAATGATGGCGACTCCCCAGTTGACCACAAGGGCCTGGATTTGTGTCAGCAGCCAAAAGAGGGGTTGTGCGATCCACCAGAGCCAACCGTAATCGACGACGAGCTCCAAATGAGGCGCTAAGTCGGCCAGGGTGTATTGGTCTTTGGGGCCAACATAAAAACTGGTTGACCACTGCCCCTTTGAACCAGGAGCGATGCGCAGTGGTGGGCTGGTGAAGCCCGCGATATTGAACCCGTCTCGGGTCTGACGCGTGGAGTAGTTGTGGGTGGCGTCAGGGTTGGGAATCAGGGCCGCCGTAAAATAATGCTGCAGCATGGCGATCCAACCGCCGGATTGCTGAGACTTCCAGGGGTCTTCCGCGATATCCGAAAAGCTGAACTTTTTGAAGCGGTCGTCAACGGTCGTTGTCGCAGCTCCCAGAAATGGCTGCATGCCAAAGCCACTGGAGTCGGCATTGATGGGGGCTGAACTATCACGTTTGAGCTGTGCGAAGGGCACGGCCTGCCAAAGGGCGCTGCCATTATTGGTAATTTGGTATTCAACACGGATGTTGTAGCTGTTTGGGCTGAAGGTAAATTGTTTTTCGACTCGAACACCATCGGGCGTGTTCAAAGCGGTCAAGCTAATCGTTTGGGGCGATGATCCGGTGACGGTGAACTGGCGCTGGTCTGCTGTGAACCGGGCTCGCGTCGGCGCGTCGATGCCGTCGGGCCCCACCAGGCCTGATTGCATGATGTAGGTTCGGTTGTTTGTCTGTTCCAGTAATAGGAGCGGGGTATCCGGATCGTCAATTCTTTCCGGAAACTTTTTAAGTGAAGTCTCGATAATATCCCCGCCAGACAGGTCGATCACGACGTCCAGCACGTCTGTACTTACTACAATAAGCTGTTGATTGGATGGGGTGCCTAGGGATTCTTGCGCCATAGGGGCATCGGGCAACACGACATCGGGTAAGTCATCCGTTGGAAGGGCCGATTCGTCAAAGCTGGGCAGTGCGGTGAGTTCGGCGTCATTGGGCGCCACTTCTGGATTCAGTGCGCTACTGCCTGAGGAGGCCAGAGCACTCTCTCGGTCTTGGCGTTCGTCCGCCACACGTTGCTCTTTGAAGGCCGTCCACTCTGTCAGTAGCATGAACGATAGTGCGGCCGCAGCAGCAATTAGTAAGTAACGTTGTATATCCATTGGTTCCGTCTGAGCGTGTAAAGGGTTTGAAAGGGTTGTATTGGGCCGAGGCCGATCAACCCTTATTCATCAGGCACGGGATCATAACCGCCATGGCACCCCGGATGACACCTTGCAATGCGCCGCAGACCCAAGCCTACACCGCGCAGTATCCCATGACGCTCGATGGCTTCTTCGGTGTAACGCGAGCAGCTGGGTTCGAAACGGCAAGCCTGACCTATCCAGGGGCTAAGCACCAGTCGGTACACATGGATCAACGATACACAGCATCGCCGCAGCAACCGGACCAGAGCGTTTGGTGGCGTTTGCTTGCGCTGCCGGCTCATGCCCGAGGTGTCGCCCCGTCTATTTTATCCCATAGCCCGGCGAGGGATTCGCGGATCTCCTGATTAGTCAGGGCCGCCAGACCGGGTCGCGCCAGCACAACAAAATCAGTGGGTCGTGTCACGGGGTGTAACCGAAAGTATTCCCTGATCACGCGTTTGACCCTATTCCTTTGATTGGCCTGTTTGACATGCTTTTTCGCAATGACGAGACCCAGCCGGGAATGGCCGTCGCTGGGTATAGTAAGTAGAAGCAAGTGTTTTGCCCCCGCGCGACGTTCGCAGCCGTTGAACACCCGACTGTAATCCGTCGCTTGCAGTAGGCGGGCGCTGCGGGGGAATGTGTTGTTATTACCGCTCATTAAGCGGGACCAAGCGAGTCGGAAAAAAGGGAGAAGCCTGTGGGTTAGCAGGCGAGCCTTTTACGTCCACGGGCGCGCCGTCGAGCGATGACCTGCCGACCACTTTTCGTCGCCATACGGCTTCGAAAACCGTGTGTGCGTTTTCGCTTGAGCACACTGGGCTGAAATGTACGTTTCATGGGCTTGTGCCTGTACTGGGCTAAAGGGGCGCGGAGTATACGTCTGCTCCTGCTCTGGAGCAAGCCCTTGGGCCGGGCCCGCGGCAAGCCGGTGGGGATAAAAAACTCAAAGTTTTTACTAAGTAAGTACCCACAAACCTTGCGGTCGTTTGTTGCCAATGGGCTTATCAGGCCACCTAAATTTAAACGGGCAAACTACAGCGGTCCCCACCAAGATACCAACAGGATATACACAGCGCCCCTGTGTTTTGTGCTTGATTTACGCCCCGAGAAGGAGTAGGCGGAGCAAACCCCCTAAATCATTGAATTTGTTGAATAAAAAAGCCTTTGCCAAGAGGTTTTATTTGTGGATAACTATGTGTTCTCCGGGTGTGGCGTGCATTGTGATGGACAAGCACTATGCCATGCATCGCCAGCCAAGCCCCCGTGGAAAAGAAACAATTTTTTACCCATAAGAGTGCCGGTAACAGCGGTTGTCACCCCGCTAAACGGCACCCAGCAGGCTGGGCTTTAGTCGGGTTCAGCGGAGAAATACGTGTCACTCAGTGCAATTAACATCGATTCCTGGCAGTGGTGCCTCGGCCGGCTTGAGGACGAGCTTCCAGCCCAGCAGTTCAACACATGGATTAGGCCGCTTTTGGTTGATACGGAGGAGGGGGGAATTACGCTTTCCGCACCGAATCGATTTATCCGTGATTTCGTGGAGGAGCGTTACTCCGTTCTGATTTCAGAGATGTTGGCAGAAGCGGGTATTCACAGCGCCCAGGTCAGGGTTGTGGTGGGGGGCAGCACTGCCGAAAGCCCAGCCGTAAAGAATCCGATCGTACAGCGCGATACGCATTCGGCGGCAAGGGTGCCACAGACCGGTTCCGCGGGCGCCACTCCACCAGCCCAGCTCGGCGTTCGGTCCCCCCATTCCCCCGCCCATCAAAACACGCTGGCAAGAACGCCTTTGCAGGCGGTGCCCACACATCAACACAACCTGGTGGAGGGTTATACATTTCGGTCGTTTGTTGAAGGCAAAAGCAATCAGCTGGCACTGGCAGCCGCGCAACAGGTGGCGGACAACCCGGGAGATTCTTATAACCCCTTATTCTTGTACGGCGGAGTAGGCCTGGGCAAGACACACCTCATGCATGCGGTGGGTAACTCCCTGCGCAGGCAGAAGCCGGACGCGCGGATTGTCTATCTTCACTCAGAGCGTTTCGTCGCCGATATGGTTAAGGCGCTGCAGCTGAACGCCATCAACGATTTCAAGCGCTATTACCGGTCGGTGGATGCATTGCTCATCGACGATATTCAGTTCTTTGCCAACAAGGATCGATCCCAAGAAGAGTTTTTTCACACCTTCAACGCGTTGCTTGAGGGGGGTCAACAAATGATACTCACCTGCGATCGGTACCCCAAAGAAATAGAGGGTCTTGAAGAGCGGCTTAAATCCCGTTTTGGTTGGGGCCTGACCGTCGCGGTAGAGCCTCCCGAGCTGGAAACCCGGGTGGCTATCCTGATGAAAAAAGCCGAGCAATCTGGGATTACGCTATCCCCAGAGGCTGCCTTTTTCATTGCGCAGCGCATACGAAGCAATGTCAGGGAGCTTGAGGGCGCCCTAAAGCGCGTGATTGCCAGCGCCAACTTTACAGGCAGACCCTTTGATATTGATTTGATCAAGGAGAGCCTGAAGGATCTTTTGGCGTTGCAGGACCGGCAGGTTAGCCTCGACAACATCAAGCGGATTGTGGCCGAGTATTACAAAATAAAGTTGTCCGACTTAATGTCCAAACGACGAAGTCGCTCCATCGCACGCCCTCGTCAGGTGGCAATGGCGCTGTCAAAGGAGTTGACCAATCACAGCCTTCCTGAGATTGGTGATTCCTTTGGGGGAAGAGACCACACGACAGTTCTGCACGCATGTCGTAAGATAAAGGAGCTTCGGGAAACCACGTCGGATATCCGCGAAGATTACAAGAATTTGCTGCGTCTGCTGACGACCTGAACACCCGTTCAGGGGCGTCTCTCGCGCATCCTATTTGGAGCTGCTACCCCATGAAGTTCAGTATTTCCCGCGACGTCCTCATCAAACCGCTTAACTTGGTGGCCGGTGTGGTTGAGAGACGCCAAACCCTGCCTATTTTGTCCAACGTGTTACTCAGCCTCGACGCTGGCCAACTCTCCCTCACAGGTACTGACCTGGAGGTCGAGCTCGTTGGCCGGGTGGCGGTTGATGGCGATTCGGTTGATGGCGAAGTGACTGTACCCGCCCGGAAGCTTGTTGATATCTGCAAGTCACTCCCAGACGGTTCCAATATAGAATTTAGGGTCGACGCGGGTAAGGCTATGGTAAAGGCGGGCCGAAGCCGCTTTACGCTGTCGACGCTACCCGCATCTGAATTTCCCTCGGTTGAGGAGGGCGGGGCGGATCTCACTTTGGAGTTGCCACAGTCCGTCATGAAGCGCCTGATTGAGCGAACGGCTTTTGCAATGGCACAGCAGGACGTACGGTATTACCTGAACGGGATGTTGCTTGAGTTGAAGGCCGGGCGTCTCCGTATGGTGGCGACCGACGGTCATAGGCTGGCGCTTTGTACGGCGGCTGAATCTGTCAGTGCCGGGGATGCATCTATCATTGTGCCGCGCAAGGGTGTGCTGGAGCTCTCGAGGCTGCTGGATGCCGATGAAACACTACGACTGGTGATCGGCAGTAATCATATTCGCGCGGCGAACCAACAATTTACGTTTACCTCTAAATTGGTTGATGGGAAGTTTCCTGAATACGAACGGGTGCTCCCCAAGTCAGCCGATAAAACCGTCATTGGGGACCGCCTGGAGCTTCGCCAGGCCTTCACTCGCACCGCTATATTGTCGAATGAAAAATATCGGGGAGTTAGGTTAAAACTGAGCACCGACACCCTCGATATCACAGCGAACAACCCGGAGCAGGAGCAGGCAGAGGAGGTGGTGGCTGTTCAATACGAGGGCGAAGAACTCGAGGTAGGCTTCAATGTTAGCTACCTGTTAGATGTGCTTTCAGTGTTGGACGGCGACAGCATTCGGCTATCCCTATCGGATTCTGCCAGCAGCGCGTTGCTGGAAGAGGCTGAGGAGGGCGACTCACTATACGTTGTGATGCCAATGCGGCTCTGACAACAGACCCTCAGAGCCGGCCTCGCCCGGCCCCCCCGGGAATGAGCAAAGTCAACCAGGTCATTTCACTAGAGAGCCTCTATCTGGACGGCATCAGAAACCTGTCTACCCAACGACTGGTGTTCGGTCAGGATACCAATTTAATCGCGGGTCCAAACGGCAGCGGTAAGTCCAGCGTTTTGGAAGGTGTGACCTTGCTGTCAACCGGCCGCTCTTTTCGCTCTCCATCCGTTCGCCCTGTGATACAGCACGGCCGGGAGCATTGTGTCGTGCAGGCCCAGATTCGGCGGGGTGGGACCACCTTGTCCATTGGGATTCGTCGTGGCCGCGGGGGCGAGCTAACACTGAAGGTGGACGGAAACGAGGTGGCGTCGTTGGCAGAGTTTGCCGCGTTGTTACCCACTATTGTTCTGGACCCATCATCCATCGACCTTGTGGTGGGGCCCCCGGAGGGTCGCAGGCGGCTTATAGATGGCGCCCTGTTCCACGTGGAACAAACGTTTCTGGAGGTATGGCGGCGTTATCAGCGGGTGTTGCGCCAGCGAAACGCGGCCCTTCGCCGTGGTATCATGGGCGCCGAGGATCCCTGGATTGGGGACTTGGCTCGAACGGGCTCCATGCTGTCCGAGCACAGGGCTCAATTGGTGTGTCGCCTCACCCCGGTTTTTCGGGAGATTTTATGTGTGCTGAGTGATGAGCTTGCCACAACAGAGCTGGCCCTGCGGCCGGGTTGGGATCAGGCCATGTCTCTCGCGGAGGGGCTAACGAAAAGTGTTGACTCGGATAGGGCGCAGGGTTTCACCCACGTGGGGCCGCACAGGGCCGATCTACGCCTACAGTGGGGTGGTCGTCCCGCGGCTGAGGTGATGTCCCGCGGCCAGCTGAAGCTGACCATGATCGCACTTCGCCTGGCCCAGGGCCGAATTATGGCGGAAGACGGGGGCGGGTCCCCGGTGTATTTGGTCGATGATATCGCGGCCGAGCTTGATGTGGCTCACGCAGACAAGGTCTGCGGGCTGCTACAAAACAACGAATCCCAGGTGCTGTTAACCGCAGTTAATAGCCCCGAGGCCATGCGGCTATACGCTGGCAGCGCGATGAACCTGTTCCACGTGGAACAAGGGTGCGTGACGCCTGTTGACCGGCCTTTTTGAAGAACCGAACAGTAATGAGACGGACCGAACCATGACAGATGACACAGCGCAGGAAGCCTCGATGGCTTATGACTCGGATAGCATCAAGGTTTTAAAGGGCCTTGATGCTGTGCGTAAGCGTCCCGGGATGTACATCGGGGACACAGACGACGGCACGGGCTTGCATCACATGGTTTTCGAGCTTGTCGATAATTCCATTGACGAAGCGCTCGCCGGCCATTGCTCCAAAATTACGGTGGTGATTCATCCCGACGAGTCGGTGAGCGTCGCGGATGATGGCCGTGGCATTCCTACGGAGATGCACGAAGAGGGGGTTTCCGCCGCAGAGGTCATCATGACCGTGCTGCATGCCGGAGGTAAGTTCGACGATAACACCTACAAGGTATCGGGCGGGCTGCACGGTGTTGGTGTGTCAGTGGTCAACGCGCTGTCTGAGCACCTCCAGCTGACTATCAGGCGCCAGGGTGAGCTCCATGAACAAATTTACCGACACGGTGTGCCGGATGCGCCTCTGGCGGTGGTTGGAGAGACAGCCACAACGGGAACGGCTGTGCGCTTTAAGCCATCGGCTGAAACCTTCACCAATATTGAGTTTCATTTCGATATATTGGGTAAGCGACTCCGGGAGCTGGCGTTTCTTAACAGCGGTGTGTGTATAGAGCTCACCGATGAGCGCTCTGGGAAGCAGGAAACCTACGCCTATGACGGCGGGTTAAACGCGTTCGTTGACTTCCTCAACAAGGGCAAAAACACGATCAACAAGGCCTTTCACTGCCAAACCATAGCGGAGGGTGGTGTGGGTGTTGAGGTTGCACTGCAATGGAATGACAGTTTTCAGGAGAATATTCTCTGCTACACCAATAACATTCCCCAACGGGATGGTGGGACACACCTCGCTGGATTCAGGGCCGCCCTGACCCGAACGCTTAACAATTACATCGAGAAAGAGAGTCTGGCCAAAAAGGCCAAGGTCAACACAACGGGCGATGACGCCCGGGAAGGCCTGACGGCCATTATTTCTGTGAAGGTTCCCGACCCGAAATTTTCGTCCCAAACCAAGGATAAGCTGGTCTCGAGTGAGGTAAAGCCCGCGGTCGAGCAGTCCATGGGGAAAATTTTTGGCGATTACCTCCTGGAGAACCCCCAGGATGCCAAACTTGTCGTCGGCAAAATGATAGACGCTGCCCGCGCCAGGGAGGCCGCCCGCAAAGCCCGGGATATGACACGCCGCAAAGGGGCTCTGGACATAGCGGGGCTGCCTGGAAAGCTCGCAGACTGTCAGGAGCGTGATCCCGCTTTATGTGAGCTGTATCTGGTAGAGGGGGATTCCGCCGGTGGGTCGGCCAAGCAGGGCAGAAACCGCAAGTTTCAGGCCATATTGCCGCTGAAGGGCAAAATCCTCAATGTAGAGAAGGCCCGCTTTGACAAGATGCTGGGCTCGGCAGAGGTGGGAACCATTGTTACCGCCCTCGGGTGTGGGATCGGTAAAGAGGAGTTTAATCCCGATAAATTACGCTACCACAGCATCATAATTATGACCGATGCGGATGTAGACGGCTCCCATATTCGCACGCTGCTGCTCACGTTCTTTTTTCGACAGATGCGTGAGCTGATTGAACGAGGCCACATCTACATTGCCCAGCCGCCCCTTTACAAACTGACCCGAGGCAAACAAAGCCAGTACCTGAAGGATGAGGCTGCGCTGGACGATTACCTAACGCAAAACGCCCTGGAGGGGGCGGCGCTCTTCACCGAGGAGGACGCTCCGCCGATTACCGGGCCGGGCCTTGAGTCGCTGGTGGAGGCCTACCGCGCTGCCCGCACCACAGTTGAGCGCCTAGCGAGAGCGTACTCGCCCACGGTGCTTTGGCAGCTGCCGTTCCTGCCCCCGGTCACTCCAGACATGATGCTGGACGAGACCGCTATGCAGGAATTTTCTGCGGCATTAAGTGAGCGCTTACTTGCAATTAAAGATAAGTCTCAGAGTTTTTCTACAGAGGTTAGGCAGGATCCAGAGCGGGGTCATTGGTATCCTGTGGTCACCCAGGTTTCACACAGTATTGCCACGGAAATTGTGCTGGGACGCTCTTTCTTCGCTGGCCGGGATTATACAATCCTCGTTGATTGTGGCGATAAAATACGCGATTTAATCGAAGTTAGCGGCTATTTCCAACGCGGCGACAAAAAGCTTCAAACTCAGGATTTTGGTGAGGGTCTGGAGTGGCTGCTTCAGGAGGCGCGCCGGGGGACGGCTTTCCAGCGTTATAAAGGGTTGGGGGAAATGAACCCCGATCAGCTGTGGGAAACTACGATGGACCCTGATGTTCGGCGAATGTTAAAGGTCACCATTGAAGATGCGATTCTGGCAGACCAGATGTTTACAACCCTGATGGGGGATGATGTCGAGCCGCGCAGGGAATTCATAGA
>JAKMEU010000291.1 GCA_022425845.1 Luminiphilus sp.
GCCCTGCACTTTAGTCTTCCCGATGGTTGGTGATCTGGATATGTACAAAAGGGAAAAAACTCATGTGCTTTATGTGACGAGAGTCTCAAATTAACGAAAAATTTAACATTTTTTTGATTTTTACAACAAAAGATAAAATCTTTGAATAGAAGCGATTTAGCCTCCAGGCATTCGCAATGCAACCCAGTACCCACCGCCGTTTTATTGGGGCATACCCATATTTAAGCCCGCTGGACTGCGGTTTCGCCTAGGGATGCCCAACCCGAGGCTGCCTGCTTAGCCTGCGGTGCTGTTGCCGCCGCTACGCAATAAGTCTCAAATGCAAATTATTTAAATCCATTTAAGGGCCGGACAGATGGCGCTTCTAGACTTCCTCAGCGCTTGTAATAGCCGGTTTCTATGGTCCATCCCAGGGCTTGTGTCGTAACCGGAGGCATGACGCATAACACCCTTATTCTGGTGCTCGCCGATCAACTCAGCTTGCACAATCCCGCGCTCCTGGCGGCGGACCCTAACACTGACGCCGTACTGATAGCCGAGGTTGGGGAGGAGGCGTCCTACGTTCGCCATAATCGACACAAACTGGTGCTGCTGTTCTCTGCGATGCGGCATTTTGCCCAAGAGCTCAGAACCCGAGGCTACACGGTGCATTACATTGAGCTGGGTGAGGGAGTTGCCAGTCTTGAGGCAGCCTGTATCCAGACCCTGGCTGTACACCCTGCGAGGAGCCTCGCCGTCTGCAGCCCGGGCGAATACCGGCTGCTGACGGCCATGAGGAATTGGAGTGCACGCCTCCGTTTGCCAGTACGGCTCGTGGAGGATAATCGTTTCCTCGCTTCGGCTGCGGATTTCTCAGGTTGGGCGGCGGGGCGCAAACAGCTGCGCATGGAATACTTCTATCGAGAAATGCGCAAGCGGTACGGGATACTCCTCGATGGTTCCGAGCCCTGTGGTGGCAAATGGAACTATGATGCAGATAACCGGACAGGCTGGCGTAATCAGATCACTATTCCCGCGCGTCCGGATGTAAGCCCCGATCCAATCACAGAAACGGTGGTTGCCGAAGTAAACGCGTTATTCCCAAACAACCCAGGCGATCTCACTCATTTCCGGTTGGCCGTTACACGCGAGGATGCTGAGGCCCAGTTCGACTGGTTCTGTCGATACGGTCTCGAAAGCTTCGGCACCTATCAGGATGCCCTGCCCGAGGAATCTCCCTGGGTGTTTCACAGCCTTATTTCAATGTACCTGAACTGTGGCCTGCTTGAGCCCCTCAAAGTCTGTCAGCGGGTGGAAGCGGAGTATCGCGCTGATCGCTGCTCACTCCCTGCAGCCGAGGGGTTTATTCGCCAGATTCTGGGCTGGCGGGAATACGTCCGGGGAATTTACTGGCAATTCATGCCGGAGTATGGCGAGAGAAATACCTTTGATGCCCACCGGCCATTGCCCGATTTTTTCTGGACTGGAGACACCGATCTTCGCTGCCTGCAACGGGCTTTGAAGCAGTCTCTGGATTTGGGCTATGCCCATCACATTCAGCGCCTGATGGTGATTGGTAACTTTGCTTTGCTGGCGGGCCTGGACGTCGCCAGCGTTTGTGATTGGTACCTGGGGGTGTATGTCGATGCCTATGAGTGGGTGGAGTTACCGAACACTGCGGGTATGGCGCTCTATGCGGACGAGGGAGCCATGGCCAGTAAACCCTACGCGGCCAGCGGCAAATACATTCAGAAACAGGGCAATCACTGCAAGCACTGCCGATACAATCCGGCCAAAACAACGGGGGAAGATGCCTGCCCTTACAATAGTCTGTATTGGCACTTTATTGACCGCAATGCCGATAGACTCTCCGGTAATCCCCGCATGGGCCTGATTATGGGCAACTGGCGTAAGCGGGATGAAGCCGACAAAAAGGCAATCGTCGCCTGGGCGGAAACACTGCTTTCAAGGCTTTAGGTAGGTTGTCGCGGCCTCTTGCCTTTATTAGCGGCACAGCGCCGCGAGCAATACACCACGGCATCCCAGTTGCGCTTCCAGCGCGCCCGCCAGGTAAAAGGAAGCTCGCAGACCGGACAGACCTTGGTGGGCAGGTCAGATTTTTTCTGCATTCGGGGCATTAGGGAGCGCTTTCTATGGGCCAGTCTGCTGCATCGACGGCGTGGGTGGGTTGTAAGGGACGGTCTCCACCCCACTTTGTCGTGAAGACGCCCTCGGGGTCGTATTGCTGCGCCTGCTTGGCAAGGTTGAACTGGCGGCCCCCGCGGGGGTCTGAACCCACGCCCGCTATGTACTGCCAGTTGCCGTAGTTGCTCCCCACGTCGTAATCAATGAGGTGTTTTTCAAAGAAGGCGGCGCCGAAGCGCCAGTCGCCGTCCAATTCATTGATCAGGCAGCTGGCGGCGATCTGCCGTCCTCGATTACTCATCCAGCCCGTAGCAACCAACTGACGCATCAGCGCGTTGACGAGTGGAAAATTGGTGTCTCCGGCGCACCAGCGTGCAAAATTACGCGGGTCGAAGCTACAGCGGCGGATCTTCCCTGAACCACCCCCAAAGTTGAACAGCCTGCTGTCATCCACCACCCCTCGCCAGAAGAAGAATTCACGCCAAAGCAGTTCAAAAAATAGCCAGTAGGTGGATTCATTGGCCTCTGTATCTCGCTCAAAGTCAAAGATAGCGTGGGCCACCTCGCGAACGGACAGGCTGCCATTGGCCAACCAGGGCGACAGGGTGCTGGATCCATCCAGCCCGTCGAGACAGTTGCGTGTGAGCTTGTAGGTCGTGATTGATGCCTCGTCAACAATAAACTGTCTGAGTCGCCGCAGTCCGGCGTCGCGTCCTCCCGGTAGCGGCAGTGCCGGGTGGCGCTTGGCAGCCGCTGGGGG
>JAKMEU010000294.1 GCA_022425845.1 Luminiphilus sp.
GAGATACGGGGTGTGGCTGTCAGCACCAACATCATAAAGACCCTTCAGGAGCGCGAGTGGGTAAGGATTGTTGGTCATCGTGATGTGCCGGGGCGACCCGCCATGTACGCAACCACCCGCCAGTTCCTCGATTACTTCAATTTAAAGTCACTTGAGGATTTGCCACCTCTGGCAGAGATAAAAGATCTGGATAACCTGTCCGGCAATTTGCCTTTGGAGTCGCTGGAGGCGGATGTCGGCGATGCGGAATCTGAAATTCCCAGCGTCCAGCCGGAAGTTACCGGCGAAGATCCGGCTGCACCCGGAAACCCGGATGAGGAGCCGCAGCTTGAGCAAGACTCCGCGCCCGTCGGCTGATGCCAAGGGAAAAGCTGGCGATCAATCTGTTCAGGGAGAAAAACTTCAAAAATCCCTGGCCCGGGCGGGTATGGGTTCCCGGCGAGAAATGGAGCGCTGGATAGAACAGGGTCGCTTTGCCATTGACGGGCACAGGGCGAAACTTGGAGACCGGTTGTTACCCGGTGGTCGGGTCACTCTAGACGGCAAACCGGTCGAGTTGGATGCGGAGGAGCAGGTCAGGTGCCTGCTTTACCACAAACCGGTGGGCGAGGTGTGCTCTCGGAAAGATCCCGAGGGACGGAGAACGGTTTTTGATTCCCTCCCCGACATGAAGGGTGGCCGCTGGATCGTCGTCGGTCGTCTTGATTTCACTACGTCGGGCTTGCTGTTGTTCACAACAGACGGCGAGCTGGCGCATACCCTGATGCACCCCAGCAGCACCATCGAGCGAGAATACCTGGTGCGGGTCATGGGGCAGGTCGATGACCAAACGCTGGAGACGCTCAAGGAGGGCGTTATCCTCGACGACGGTCCTGCGCGATTCACAGACATTGTTGATGGCGGGGGAGAGGGCATCAACCATTGGTTTTATGTGGTTCTTATGGAGGGTCGAAACCGAGAGGTTCGAAGGCTCTGGGAATCCCAGGGCTTGACGGTTTCGCGCCTGAAGCGCGTTCGTTATGGGGATGTATTCATGCCCTCGAAGCTCAAGCAGGGCGAGTGGATGGAGTTGCCAGAACGCGATGTTCAGGTGCTCTACAACATGGCGGGACTTGACCCCAAACCGGTTAGGCCATTGGGTGACAAGGCTCGTGAAAAACTTGAGCGCCTGGCCAAGAAGTCGGGCCGGGAGACGGTACGTCGCCTGGCCAGCGGTAAGTCCGGTTTTAAACGGAGCCGTAAATAATCAGTCAGGACTGAACGCTCAGTGCCTGGCCGTGCAAATCCTTGCTGGCATCGCTCATCAGGAAGATCCAGTGGTCCATCAGTGACTCAGGTGCAGGGTTGGTTTGGGGCGGCTCGGCCGGGTACGCGGTACGTCGCATAGCGGTATTGACGGCGCCCGGGTTGAGGCTGTTAACCCGTATGTCGCTGATACTTCCAAGCTCGTCAGCGAGCACCTGCATGAGCCCCTCAGTGGCAAATTTTGAAACCGCGTAGCCCCCCCAGTAGGCACGGCCGCGCCGTCCTACGCTTGAGCTTGTGAACACAACAGATGCGCTGGGCGCTTCCTGCAACATCGGCACTAGCGCCTGGGTCAGCATAAAAGCGGCGTTGACATTAACCTGCATGATTTCGTGCCAGATTGCCGCGCTTGTTTGCGAGAGTGGTTTTCGGTCGCCCAATAGGCTGGCGTTGTGAAGTAGGCCGTGGAGGCAGGGAACAGAGCCCGACAGCTCGCCCGCCAACGCCATTAATTGGTCGTGGCTGGTTTGGGCCAGATCTGCGGGAATCACGGCGGGCGTTACGCCACCTTCGCTGACGATCGCGTCGTACACTGAGTCGAGCTTGGCTTCAGTGCGTCCCAGAAGGAGCACCTCAGCACCGTAACGGGCAAAGCTCAGTGCTGCGGCACGTCCGATGCCGTCACCGGCGCCGGTAATCAGTATTGATTTTCCATCGAGCTCACCATCTTGTGGCGTCCAGTTTTCGGGGATGAACGTCATTCCATTGCCTGCCTGATCAGGGTGGCGAGCTCCTGACTCGAATCTACGATCAAGTCGGCCCCCCAGCTCTTTGGGTCGTCGTTATCTGTGAGGTAACCATAAGTGGCGGCGATTGTAATGCAACCCGCCCGTCTGCCCGCTTCGATGTCCCGGGCGTGATCACCAATGTATAGGCTGCCTTCCGGGCGAGCGGACACCCGCGAGCACGCCTGGAGTATCGCTTCGGGATCGGGTTTTGATGCCCTGACATCACAGGGGGTTACAAGCACATTCGCTTCGGGGAGAAAATTTAAAGACGCCATAAGAGGCTCGGCAAAGCGCCGTAATTTATTGGTTACGACGCCCCAGGGTATGCCAGCCCGGGCAAGATCACCCACCAGCTCCCTGAGTGCGGGGTAGGGCTGGGCTGACTGCCCCAGTTGTGCCGCATACCGATTCAGGAATTCGTCGCGCAGCGCTTCATGAACGGGGGTGTCCACCTCAGAGTCAAAGGCCAGTGACACCAGGGCGTTCGCGCCGTTGCTGACGACGCGGCGAATCAGCTGTTCTTCCAGTGGCTGGAGGTCGTGCTCGCCGCGCATTGCTTGCACAATGGCGACGAATTCCCCCGCCGTATCAACAAGCGTTCCGTCCAGATCGAAGAGGACGGACTCCAGCGGCTGTTTCAGTACATTCATGGGGTCAGCCGGCCTGCGGTTTGTAGGCCCGAACCATGTAATTGACAGATAAATCCCTGGGATGAAGCCGGTAGTGCCGCGTAATGGGGTTGTAGGTAAGACCCGACGCGTCTGTCATAACCAGACCAGCTTCACGGATCCAGCTTGCGAGCTCGGAGGGTTTGATGAATTTTTCGTATTCATGGGTGCCCCGAGGCAGCAGGTTCAAAATGTATTCTGCCCCCACAATGGCGAAGACAAAGGCCTTGGGGTTCCGGTTGATTGTGGAGAAATAAAGGTCGGCACCCGGCTTGGCCAGTGCTGCACAGGCTGCAATGACAGCACTCGGATCAGGCACGTGCTCCAGCATTTCGAGGCAGGTGACAACGTCAAATGCCCCGGGCATGTCCAGCGCAAGTTGCTCAGCGGTGGTCTTTTGATAGTCGATTTCCAAGCCACTTTCCAGCTGGTGGAGCTGCGCGACGCTGAGCGGTGCTTCACCCATATCAATTCCTTTGACCTCAGCGCCTCGCCAGGCCATGGCCTCGGTCAGCAGGCCGCCTCCGCACCCCACATCGAGCAGGCTTTTTCCCGCGACACTGGAATGACCATCGATCCAATTAGCTCGCAGAGGATTGATCTCGTGTAGCGGTTTGAATTCGCTGTTGGGGTCCCACCAGCGGGCGGCGAGCGCCTCGAATTTGGCAATTTCAGCCGGATCAACATTGTCAGTAGTGGCCATGGTGTCAGTTTCCGGTATTCGTACTATTGAGGGATTTGACTTGCCTTGAAGCGCTCCGGCCAGAGGCTTGCCCGGCCTCGTATTTCCGTGGCATCAAGGGTGAGCAATTGCCCATTGTTGACCAGGCACCGTCCTCCTACCCAGCTGTGGGTAAGTTCGGTTCCCGATGTCGCATACACAATTTGCGACAGGATTTGGTTCACGGGTTGTGTCGACAGCCCGCTCAGATCCAGTGCAATCATGTCGGCCGATTTTCCCACCTCGAGTGAGCCTATGTCGGCTTCCCTACCCAGCGCTCTGGCTCCGCCTATGGTGGCGATCTCCAGCGCGGCTGTAGCCGGTAGTGCCGAGGCGTCGGACGACTCAAGTTTAGCTAAAAGTGCCGCGGTCTGGAGTTCCCCCAGCATGCTCAGCCGATTGTTGCTGGCCGCCCCATCAGTGCCCAGGGCGACATTGATGCCGGCCTGATGCAAGCGGTGTACCGGGCAGATACCCGAGGCCAGCTTCATGTTTGAGCGCGGACAGTGCACCACATGGCTGTTGCTGTCCGCGAGGCTGGCGATGTCACTGTCGCTCAGTGTTGTCATGTGAACGCATTGACTCCTGGGGCCCAGTAGGCCAATACGATTCAGCAAGTCCAGAGGTCGTTCTCCATGGGCTTTGAGCGCTGCTTCTACCTCGGCCGGTGTTTCATGGAGGTGGATCTGCATGGCTGCGTCCAGTTCATGGGTCAGGGTCGCCACTTTCTTGAGCGTGGACTCGGTGACGCTGTAGGTCGCATGGATACCGAATCCGACCTCGATCAACTCGTGGTCTCGGTAGTGATCACGCAGGGCCAGCCCCTTGTCGAGACAGCTGTCGCTGTCCTGTGCCCAGGCGGTGGCTACGTCGATGATTGGAAAAACCAGCTGCGCCCTCAGGCCGGCGGCTTCGATGCGTTGAGCCGTAATTTCGGGGAAAAAATACATATCGCTGAATGTAGTCGTTCCCCCCAACAGCAGTTCGGCGAGGGCGAGATCAGTGCCATCACGGACAAATTGCTCCGAGACAAACTCAGCTTCCAGGGGCCAAATATGCTC
>JAKMEU010000298.1 GCA_022425845.1 Luminiphilus sp.
AAAGCCTCATTCAGCTCCCACAGGCCGATGTCATCAACCGATAAACCATGCTGCTTGAGCAGCTTCGGCACAGCAAACACGGGACCGATACCCATCTCGTCGGGCTCACAACCGGCCACCGCCATACCGCGGTAGGCGCCCAGGGGTTCCAGGCCCAACTGCTCGGCCAATTTGGCTTCCATCAAGACCTGGGCTGCCGCGCCATCGGACAACTGGGAGGCATTACCCGCTGTGATGGTGCCGCCCTCGATAACCGTCCTCAAACCCTTTACACCTTCCAGGGTCGACGGCCTGACGCCCTCGTCAGCGGCCACGGTAACCTCCGCCTCGGACTGCTCACCCGTTTCCTTATCCCAAACTATGCGCGTCGCAGTGACCGGGACGATTTCATTCTCGTACTTACCCGCTTCATACGCAGCGGCAACACGCATTTGCGACTGCAGTCCGTATTCATCCATCGCATCCCGGCTAATACCGTAACGCTTGGCCACCACTTCAGCCGTATGCAACATGGGCATGTAAACGTCCTTGTGCATACCCATCAGAGCTTCGTCCGCCAGCCGATGTGTATTCATGTGCTCGTTCTGCACCAGGGAGATAGAGTCCTGCCCTCCCCCTACGGTGACGTCCATACCGTCGACAATGATTTGCTTTGCAGCCATGGAGACCGCCATCAGTCCCGAGGAACACTGGCGATCAATCGTCTGCCCGCTGACCGTTACCGGCAGGCCCCCACGAAGCGCGGCGAGGCGCCCGATATTCATACCCTGGGTACCCTGGGTCAGGGCTGCACCCATGGTCACATCGTCGACACGATCTCCTTCGATACCGGCTCGGGCCACAGCAGCGCGTATCGCATGCCCACCCAACGACGGTCCGGCCAAGTTGTTGAAGCTACCGCGATAGGCCTTGCCGATCGGGGTGCGTGCAGTTGCGACAATTACGGCTTCTCTCATGTTTCCAATCCTCAGTTTTCGAGTTTGATACCCAGTCCTTCAGCGGCCTTACCGACCATCTTGAAGGTTTGTTCAAAACCAGCCTTGAGCTGCGTCTCCGCACCCTGTGAAATCTGCTCCCAGTGGGCAGCAATACCCTCGGGGGTCTGCTGATCCTCGGGCAGCCAGACGCTGTCCGTCTCAACAATTTTCGACACCGCATAGGCGCCTGCGCCGGCGCCAATAATGGTGTGCGTAGGCGCGTCCTCTCCCACCATAAACAGTACGGCAGGCGTTACCGTTTCCGGCGTCAGCAGATTGAAGGCCTGCTCACTCATCAGACCCTCCGTCATACGCGTGCCCGCCGTGGGCGCCAGTGCGTTGACGCGTATGTTGTATTTGGCACCCTCCTGAGCCAACGTGTTCATAAAGCCCACGACCCCAAGCTTGGCTGCACCGTAGTTACTCTGGCCGAAATTGCCATAGAGCCCGCTGGAGGACGAGGTCATGACGATCCGACCATACTCCTGGGACTTCATGATTTCCCAAACGGCCTTGGTGCAATTAACGCTGCCCATCAGGTGGACTTCGAGAACCGTCCGAAAATCGGATAAATCCATTTTCGAGAAGCTTTTATCCCGCAGGATCCCGGCGTTATTGACCAGGATATCGATCCGTCCCCACTTGGACATGGCCTGCGCGACCATATCCTCAACCTGCTCCATGTTGGCGACATTGGCGGGATGGGCCATCGCCTCTCCACCCAGTGCCTCAATTTCAGCAACAACGGCCAGTGCAGCTTCACTGTTCTGGCCCTCACCATTGACCGATCCACCGAGGTCATTTACCACCACTTTGGCACCGCGTTTCGCCAGCTCCAGCGCATGACTGCGCCCCAATCCACCGCCCGCTCCGGTTACGATGGCCACCTTGTCGTCATAACGAATCGTCATCTTTTATCTCCAAAATTCTTGAGTGTCAGGCGACTACCGTCATGCCCAGCCATTCAGCGTAAAGGGCCGGCGTATCCTCGCCCTCAATCTCAACCGTGATGTTCTGCTGTGTCAGAAAGCGATTGTCATCCTTGCGCTCGACACTGGCGAGTTCCACATGAGCGCGCACGCGCTTGCCTGCCCTGACGGGTGCAAGAAAGCGCACCTTGTTCAGGCCATAGTTGACGCCCATCACCAGCCCTTCGGGATGGACCGACACACTTTCACACAACTTGACCAACATCGAGAGCGTCAAAAACCCATGCGCGATGGTTCCACCAAAGGGTGTTTTCGCGGCGTTCTCCTCGTCGATATGAATGAACTGGTGGTCTTCGGTGCAGTCTGCAAACTCATTGATGCGCTCCTGACCCAGTGTGACCCAGTCGCTGGTTCCCAGTTTTTGACCTGCCTTACCTAGAAACTCTTCAACCGATAACATCTGTATTGCCATTGTGACTATCCCTCTCTGTGTTAGTCCCTGCAGCGCCGCTGCGATTCAAGCCTGCATCAACCGTCGCGAAACGTAGCGCGAGGCTCAGATGATGCATCCATGTATTTCTTCAATTCGTGACGTCCCACCACCATGCGATGCACTTCGTCGGGCCCGTCCGCCAAGCGCAGTGTCCGCTGCCCCGACCACATAGCCGCCAGTGGGAAATCCTGCGACACGCCCAATCCGCCGTGCATCTGAATGGCGTCGTCCACGACTTTGAGCGTCATGTTGGGCACGACGGTCTTGATCATGGAGATCCAGATTCGCGCCTCTTTGGCATCCATGTTGTCCATCATCCACGCCGTTTTAAGCGTTAGCAGCCGGGCCTGTTCAATGTTCATCCGGGCGTTGGCAATCACATCGATATTGCCCCCCAATTTGGCCAGCGGACGCCCGAAGGCCTCGCGACTGGTGGCACGCTCGCAGAGCATCTGCAATGCCCTTTCCGCGGCACCAATCGAGCGCATGCAATGATGGATTCGACCCGGACCCAGGCGGCCCTGGGAAATTTCAAAGCCCCTGCCCTCTCCCAGGATGATGTTGTCCTTGGGAACGCGGACATTATTGAGCTTGACGTGCATATGGCCGTGGGGCGCGTCGTCCATGTTGAACACGGTGAGATGCCGCAGAATTTCAACCCCCGGGGTATCCATAGGCACCAGAATCTGGCTCTGCTGCTTGTGCTTCGCCGCATCGGGACTGGTCTTGACCATGCAGATCATCACCTTGCAGCGCGGATCGCCCGCTCCGGACGTCCAATGCTTTTCGCCGTTGATCACCCATTCGTCGCCCTCGAGCACCGCATTGCTGCAGATATTGGTGGCATCGGACGAGGCCACACCGGGTTCAGTCATACCGAAGCATGAGCGAATCTCTCCACGCATCAGCGGCTCCAGCCAGCGGGCTTTCTGGGCCTCGCTCCCATATTTGTGGATCACCTCCATGTTGCCTGTGTCGGGCGCCGAACAGTTGAACACTTCGGCCCCGAGGTGACACTTGCCCATTTCCTCCGCGAGGTGAGCGTAGTCGACCGTATTCAATCCCGACCCGTGCTCACCATCGCCAGTGAGGAAAAAATTCCAGAGTCCCCGCTCCCGGGCTCCCGCCTTCATGGCCTCAAGGATTTCAACCTGGCGCGGCGTGGATTCCCAGGGACTGCCCTTGCGCACCTCGGCGAAGAATTCCGGCTCCAGTGGCATTACATGCTCGGTGATGTACTGGCTGACAGCCTCTAGCGTGGGGGCGACGCGATCGGAGATACCAAGATCCATGGGGTTTTCCTTCTGGGTGCAAGCCGATGGGCTCGAAAAGATTGGCAAGGACGAGGCCAAGCAGGCCGCTTTTGAACATAGCGTATGTTTTCTAAATGTCAAGTATGTTAGCGTTGATGGCGCGGTTTGGGGGAACGATTATTCCGTGAGTGACGCCATCAACATCGAAGGATTGAGCCACCACTTCGGGAACCAACAGGTTCTTAAAGACGTTTCCTTTTCCCTTGCGCAAGGCCGGCAACGGGCCCTGCTCGGCCCCAATGGGGCGGGAAAAACCACCCTTTTCTCGATACTAACCTGCTTGCTGAGGGTAGCTGAAGGCCGAGCGACCGTATTTGGCAACGACGTCGCCCGTGCTTCGGGTAAGGCCCTAGCCCGTATTGGCGTGGTTTTCCAGAAAACCACCCTGGATCTCGATCTGTCCGTCAGCCAAAACCTCGCCTACCACGGCGCCATCCAGGGTATGAATCCGCGCCGGGTTCGCGACCGGGCTGAGCAGGAATTGAAAAGGCTACAGCTGTGGGAACGTCGCGATGATCCCGTCCGCAACCTGAACGGGGGCCATCGGCGACGGGTCGAGATCGCCCGGGCACTGCTCCATGAACCCGACCTTCTCTTACTGGATGAAGCAACCGCCGGCCTGGATCTTGCGAGCCGGGTGAGTTTACAGGCCTACATTCGCTCCCTCGTGCAGGAACAGGGTTTGGCTGTACTTTGGACAACCCATCTTGTGGAGGAACTCGAAGCTGATGAAGACGTGGTGTTACTGAGGGATGGCGCGGTTCAGGCGCAGGGCAAGCTCACCGACCTGGTGCTCGCTGCCGGGGTAAGCGATGCAAAAGACCTGCTGCTGGGTCTCTCAGCACCTCCGGGTCACCCATGACCGCCAGCGCCTACTTCTATTGTTTCCTCGGCGTCCTCAAGCGGGAACTGCAGCGCTTTGTTCAACAGCGTACGCGTTTTGTCAGTGCCCTGGTGAGGCCACTGCTATGGTTGGCGGTTTTTGCTGCGGGCTTTCGAACTACGCTCGATGGGTTAGCCATCCCGCCCCATCACGGCGCCATAAGCTACGAGGTCTATATCGTCCCGGGCCTGGTCGGCATTATTGTGCTGTTCAACAGCATGCAAAGCTCGTTGTCGATGGTGTACGACCGCGAGATGGGCAGCATGCGGATATTGCTGACCAGCCCATTGCCGCGCAGCTGGCTCTTGATCAGCAGACTCTTTTCAAGCGCCCTGGTATCACTGCTACAGGTCTACGCCTTCCTTCTTATAGCGCGGCTATTTGCTGTAACGCCGCCCGCCTGGGGCTACCTCGCGGCGTTTCCAGCCATTGTGTGCAGTGCCATCCTGCTGGGCGCCCTGGGTTTGCTACTGGCGTCGATCATCGATCAGTTGGAAAACTTTGCCGGGGTTATGAACTTCGTGGTGTTTCCCTTGTTCTTTCTGTCATCGGCACTGTACCCCCTGAGCCAAATGCGTGAAGCCAGTGAATGGGTCTACTGGCTGTGCGCGGCCAACCCCTTCACCTATGCCGTTGAGTTCGTTCGCCACTCGCTGTGGCTGGGCTTCAGCCCATCTGCTTTCTGGGTTACCACGACCGTCGCGGTCATTCTCACGACGGCAGCCGTCATCGGCTTTGACCCCAGTCGCAAGATGCTCGCCGGGCGTCCCGGGGCACACTGATCCGCGTCGACCTTTGCAGCCGTCGTTTGAATCCGATGCCCTTCGCCCAAACTCTCTGCCCCCAGCCGAAGCGTGTTTCCCGGCTCAGGACTGGCTGGCCAAAATATCCCGCGATGCCTGTAAGGAGCGATACATGAGACTCGTGCCGCCGGTTGCGTGACAGTTTGCGGCCGCCAGCGCAGTGTCTATGAGGCCCCGCTGTTCCGATTTGGTACAGACGGGGTCGGCCTGCGTCGGATCGCCGGTCAGGGCAAAAGCCTGGCACCGGCAACCACCAAAATCCCGCTCTTTTTCCGGACAGCTTCGACAGGGTTCCTGCATCCAGTCATAACCGCGATAGGCATTGAAGGCGTCGCTGTGGCGCCAAATGGTTTCCAGATCAAAGTCCCGAACATTGGGGAACTGCAGTGGCAGGCCCCGCGCGCTGTGACAGGGTAGCGCCATGCCATCCGGGGCCACCGCGAGGAACATTTGGCCCCAACCGTTCATGCAGGGCTTGGGTCGCTCCTCATAGTAATCCGGGACTACAAAATAGAGTCGCATACCATCAGGATTTTCCTGCCGCCAGGCATTGGTGACCTGTTCGGCATGGATGAGCTGCTCCCGGCTGGGCATCAATTCATCCCGATTGAGTAACGCCCAGCCGTGGTACTGGGTGTTGGCGAGCTCGACGTAATCGGCGCCCAGGTCACTGGCCAACTGAATGATCCGGTCGACCTGGTCAATATTGTGCCGGTGAAGCACAAAGTTCAGCACCATGGGATACCCTGCCGACTTAACCGCCTCCGCCATAGCGAGCTTGTGGGCGAACGCTTTGCTGCTGCCCGACAACAGGGCACTGACCTCGTCCTCTGCCGATTGGAAACTGATCTGAATATGGTCGAGCCCGGCTTCCCTAAGGCCCACAACGCGCTCGTGGGTAAGGCCTACTCCCGATGTGATGAGATTACTGTAGAAACCCAGACGCCTGGCTTCGGCCACCAGCAACTCAAGGTCCTGTCGGACCAGTGGCTCACCGCCGGAAAAACCCAATTGGGCGGCGCCCAGTTGGCGCGCCTCCCGCAACACCCGCTGCCAATCTTCAGTGGCCAACTCCCGGTCCGCAGCTGCCATCTCTACCGGGTTGGAGCAGTAGGGGCATTGCAGTGGGCAACGATAGGTCAACTCAGCCAGCAACCAGAGTGGCGGCGATGCGGAGGGTCGCGTTTCCACGTCCCGCACCTAGGCCAGTTCGATCCAGCGCTGGGCGCTGGCGGTGGCCATGAACTCTTCAATATCGATGGCAATGCCCTCCACATCGGGGAAACGAGCCGCGAGATCGGAAATGATATCGGCCACCGTCTGCTGTCCGTCGACGCAGGCGAGGATCAGCCCCGCACTTTCGTTCAGCTTCACCATCCCCTCGGGGTACAACAGCACATAACACCCCTGCGCCTCTTCCCATTGCATCCGAAAGTGCTTGTTGAGGCTGGGAATCAGGTCTCTATTCATGGGTACGCGGTTACTTCAATGAGGCCGGAGCATTATCGGGCCCGCCATCACTGCTGTGATAAGGCGGCGTGTCATGGATGTAGGCCATGGTCATGGCATCAAGCATTGTCCACAGCACATCGAGTTTGAATTGCAGGATCGCCAAAGCATGTTCCTGCTCGGGTCGGGTGCGAAAGTGGTCCAGGGTGACCTCAAGGCCGTGCTCTACATCCCGCCGGGCCTCGCCCAGGCGCTTACGAAAATAGGTCAGCCCCTGTTGATCGATCCAGGGATAGTGCTCGGGCCAGGAATTCAATCTTGACCGGTGTATTTCAGGTGCAAACATCTCGGTCAAGGACGAACATGCAGCCTCCTGCCAGGTCGCACGCCGGGCAAAGTTCACATAGGCATCCACCGAAAATCGCACCCCGGGCAGCAGGTACCTGAGATCGCTAACCGCATCGCGCTCAAGCCCGACGGCATCGGCCAGCCCGAGCCAGGCGTTAATGCCCCCCTCATCACCCTCGGCGCCATCGTGATCCAGAATACGCTGGATCCATTTAACCCGAGTCCCTCGATCAGGACAGTTGGCAAGGATCGCCGCGTCTTTCTGCGGAATCATAATTTGATAGTAATAGCGATTGGCTACCCAGCCACGAATCTGCTTCGGGGTCAGTTCCCCGGCATACATCGCTTTATGGAATGGGTGATGGATGTGGTAGCGCTCGCCCTTGGCCCGCAATCTCGCCTCAAACTCCTCGCGGCTCAGTGCAACATCGAGGCCCATCAGTCCGTCTCTCTGCCTGTCGTGGCTGCAGGTCCGGCCAGGACGACCTCAAACTCCAACCCATCAACCGCCACCGCCACACCGTCTGCTTCAACATGCTGCCGCTCGGGTGAGTCTTCAATAAGAATGGGGTTGGTGTTGTTGATGTGAATCAGCATTTTCT
>JAKMEU010000300.1 GCA_022425845.1 Luminiphilus sp.
GGCGGCCAGGGTGCAATCAGCGAGGCCCGGAGCATCACCCGAGATAAAGGGGCGTCCATCAGAAAGCAGGTCATTGACCCAGTCAAACCCGGGCTGCATGCGTTCGGCAAGCTCTGCTGCTTTCGCCGGGTCCTGTGGCAGGCCCAGGGGAGACTTCTGGAAGTGCACGTACCAGCCCAGGTCGAAGGTAATGCGCATTTCCACCGTGCGCTCAAGGTTGCGGGCCAACGCCATCGCCTCTGGATCTTCAGGGACTAATCGCGGCCCTTCAACAGCGGCTTCCAGATAATCAATAATCGAGAGTGATTCAGTAATAAAACCACCAGAGTCCAGCTCCAGTACGGGCAGTGTTCCCCAGGGGTTCCGTGCCAAGTGTTCGGGCTCCCTGTGCTTGCCTTTGAGGGTATTGATCACCACCTTCTCGACGTCAAAATGGCAACCCAATGCTTCGCGCTCTGCCATATACAGGGTGACCCGCATGGGATTGGGCGCAAGGGGGACGGTATACAGTTTCATTTGTTGCTCTCCATGGCGTCTCAATCGATGCGCGAACCCTAGACTACGGTAAAACCCTCACGACTAATTGGAAGACTGCGAACGCGGTGACCTGAAGCGTTAAAAATCGCGTTACCAACGGCGGGAGCCAACGGCGGCAGTCCCGGTTCGCCAGCACCGGAGGGTGGGTAATCCGATTCCAAAAACCGAACGGTAATTTCCGGGCACTGAGGCAACCTGAGAAGTGGATACTGATCAAAATTGCTCTCCTGCGCCGCGCCGTTGCGAAACCCTATCTGCTGCCCGGCAAGGGCACTCAATCCATCCACTACGCTACCCTGAAACTGGTTCTCAGCCCCACTGAGGTTAACGATCTGCCCGAGGTCCGCGACCACCCAAACCTTGTGTACCGTGACACGTTTATCGTTGCTTACCGACACCTCGGCAACTTCAGCCACATGCCCAGCATGACTGAAATAAAAACCCAGCCCAAGGCCATGACCCTGAATCAGGGAACGACCCCATCCCGCCGCTTCGGTCACGGCATTGATGACTCCCCGTGCACGGGACGTGTTTAACCGCCCAAGGTCACCTTGCTCAAACCATCTATCTTCACCAAGAGCCGCGAGCAAAAAATCCCGATGATCGCGCCCCGCCGCTGCAGACAACTCGTTTAGAAAACTCTGCTCAGCAAAAGCATAAACGTTGGACTCCGGGGCTCGCCACGCACCTGTTGGAGTGGCCGAGGGAATCAGGGTCTGAGAGACGTGCAGGTTCGGAATGATGCGGTCTGGAAAATCTTTGCCGCGATACCCGGCACCGTAATTTGCTGTTTCACTGTCCGCCGACACGGACACCACATGATTTCGCCAGCCGGTCAGCTTGCCATCATCGTTAAGCGCACCCTGGAGTCCGTAGAAAGTTGGTGCACGAAAAAAATCAAAGGCCATATCGTCTTCACGCGTCCACTGCAACTTTACGGGTCGGCCAACCCGACGCGCTATCAAGGCCGCCTCCCGCACGTACTCATTGGAGAGCCGTCGCCCAAACCCGCCACCGCCGCGCACCTGGTGGACTGTGATCGCCTCCGCAGGCAAACGTAAAAGTTTGGATAGCGTGACTTGGGCAAACCCTGGCGTCTGACTCGAGGTCCAGACCTCAGCACGACTATCAGTTACATGGGCCACACATCCCTGGGGTTCAAGCTGGGCATGGGATATGAAGGCTGTTGAATACTGGGCGCTAAGTACCTTCCGGGCCTCAGCAAAAGCCTTCTCGGGATCTCCTGAGCGTTGAAGTTCATTGCGGCCCGATTCATTTGCCATGGCCTCGACCGCCATGGATTCGATCGCTGAGGAGTCATCGGTAGACGCCCCGCGGGTGTCCCACTCAACCTGCAGGACACGCCTTGCTTTCAAGGCGGCCCAGGTATTGGTACCTACAATGGCAATCCCGCCGGCCACGTGGACGCTGTTACGGAGATCAAAACTCGGCGGCGACGCATCCCCCGATAGAATAAAGGCATCGAGGACGCCCGGCATGGCCCGAACCTGATCCAAATTCGCGCTTTTGGGAACGCCCCCGATTTGTGGGCATTTGACGTAAGTCGCAAAGACCATATCAGGAACGGTAACGTCGATACTGAAGATGGGCTTGCCCGTTACAATATCGCCGGCTGCAGCATTTACAACGCGCGTGCCCAAAAAACGAAACTCCGACGGGTCCTTAAATCGTAGATCGCTCTCTCCCGGAACCGGCTGCGCTTGTGCAAAAGTCGCGAGCTCGCCGTAGGACCCCCTCCGGCCCGAAGGGGTATGAACCACCACCGATGGCTCGGAGGTCAGCTCGGTATGGGGCACCTGCCACTGCTGGGCCGCAGTACGCAACAGGATTTCCCGCGCCGTCGCTCCCATGGTTCTGAGCTCATCCCAGCGGTTACGCACCGACAACGACCCCCCTGCGAACTGGGCGCCATATCGAGCGGCATCGATCGGCGCCGCCTGCACCTCAACATCGGCCCAATCAGCGTCAAGAAATTCAGCGACGATCATGGGCAGCGAGGTATTAACGCCCTGGCCCACATCGGGGTTCGGGGCAGAAATAACGATACGGCCGTCGGCCTCGATCAGAACGTAGGGGTTCAATCCAGATACGGGCGCGACAGCACCCGCAGCCATTACCGACAGCCCGCTGCTGCTCATAGCAACGCCCAAACCCGAACAGCGGATGAAGGCGCGCCGGCTTATACCGCCAAGTTGCCCAGAACTCATGACGGTACCCTTGCGGATTCGTCGAGCTCCACATCGTCGGTCCTCACCTCGTAAAAGGCCGTGCCCTGAAGGGTTTGCGCAGCAGATTGGATGGCGGCAATAATTCGTGTGTAGGTACCACAACGACACAAGTTACCCGCCATCGCCCTTTCAATTGCGGCGGGTGTCGGGTCCGGATCACGCTTCAAAAGCGCCATTGCACTCATAATCTGCCCAGCCTGGCAATAACCGCATTGTGCGACATCATGGTCAACCCAGGCGCGCTGAACCGGATTCAAGTCCTCACTGGCGAATCCTTCAATAGTGGTTATCTGTCGCCCCGTCAGCATGCCTACGGTCAACTGGCAGGAGCGCACCGGTGCATTGTCGACCCAAACGGTACAGGCCCCGCACTGAGCCACGCCGCAACCGTATTTGGCACCCACCAAACCCACCACGTCACGCAATGCCCATAGAAGCGGCATCTCAGGATCAATATCACCCAAATCTCGGGTCTGTCCGTTGATATTCAACTGCATACTCGCGCTTCCCACTCCTGATGCCTCATTCAAAACCTCTCGACCTACTTATACTGCAACGTCCGGCTGCTTCAAAACGGCCCGCGCATAGGCGCTGCTGCCCCGCCAAAAACATACTGCGCCGAACAGGCAGGTTGACAGGACCGTGGTCAATGCCCAGCGAATGGAGCTATCGCCTGCCGTATGGAACAGATCGCTCAGCACGCTCACCGCCAGGGGCCCGAGACCCAGGCCTACCAGATTGATAGCCAGCAACAGCAGCGCCGACGCCTGGGTGCGCCAGTGGGGCGGAACCAAATTCTGCACAGCAGCGTAACTCGGTGCAATCCAGAAGCACGCGAACACAGCGGCAACGCCCATAAAAACGAGCGCAAAGGGCACGCCGCCGCTTCCCCCAATCAGGTGCGACTGGGGCCATAAAACAAAAGCCATCTGCGTTGGAAGCGCGATCAGCAATCCGATCATTGGAACTCGCAACTGCCAGCGAGGGTCTCGCCGCGCCAAGCGGTCCACCAGCAAACCACTGCCCACCGTCCCCAGGGTACCGCCAAATACGCCGATCAACCCCAGCCAGAGACCCGCATCAACCAGCGACATTCCGTGCACTCTCACCAGAAAGCTGGGCGACCAGACGCCCAACCCGTAACCGGCGATACCCGAGAAACCCACCCCGGACGCTATCCATAAAAATCCAGGAATCGAGGCGATGCCGCGCATGGCGACCCACAGCGACTCATCGCCGCCGACGACGCGGGGAGCTTTGGCAGGCTCCCGCACAGTCAGGTACAGAACCAACGCCAGCAGGAGGCCGGGC
>JAKMEU010000302.1 GCA_022425845.1 Luminiphilus sp.
ATCCGGGTCTTTACCGAAATTACCGTTCAGGGCACGGGTAACGCCAACGCGCTGGCCGGGGGGATTTCCGAGGCTTTGATCACAACGGCAGCCGGCCTGGTGGTTGCGATCCCCGCGCTGGTGATGCACCGGTATTTCACCGGAAAGATCGACACGATTGTGGTGGGGCTTGAACAGGAGACGATCAAACTCGTTGACGCGCTCCACACGGGCAAAAAGACGGAATACGACCTGTGAGATTTCGTCGTCAGAGACGGGATGAACTGGCGGTCAACCTGACACCCCTGATCGACGTTGTTTTTCTGTTGCTTATATTTTTTATGGTGTCCACCAGTTTTACCAAAGCGACGCAGTTAGCGATCAACCTGCCCGAAGCCGAGGGACAGCCCGCGCCGGAGCGGGCCACCAAATTGGAATTGGTGATCTCCGAGGATGGCAGTTTCACGCTTAACGGCGCGTCTGTTTCGAGCCAGCCCATCGACCTGCGCAGAGCGCTTCGGGACGCGTCCAATGACAACCGCGATATTCCGATTACCATCGCGGCCGATGGGGGAGCCGCTCACCGGTATGTCGTAACCGCCCTCGATGCGGCCAGTGCTTTAGGTTTTCATCAGTTGACGATTGCCGCCCAGGCGCCCGTGGATCGAAATGACTGAGCAGAACAGGATGCCGGGGGGAGATTGGGCCCTGTACCGCCGGTTGCTGGCCTATGTGCTGCCCTATAGCTGGGCCTTTCTACTGAGCGTGGCGGGGTTTCTGGTCTATTCCCTGGGTAGTGTGCTGCTGGCAGACCTGACCCAGTTTCTCCTCGACTCCCTGGGCCAGGCGCCCGAGATTGAGTTGGGATTGGTCTCAGCGGCTGCGCACTGGTTTTGGCCGCCAGGGGATAAAGATGCGCTGGATTATGCGCGTGTGGCGGTGCCCGTTGCCGCCGTGGTCATTTCGCTGGGCAGGGCGCTTGGATTCTTTGTCGGCAATTACTACATGAATGTCGTTGCCCGGAGTGTTGTGCACGATCTGAGGGTGCAGTTGTTTGAGGTGATGATGACAGCCCCGCGCAGGTACTACGATGAAAACGCCGGTGGGCAGTTACTCAGCAAGATAACTTTTAATGTGGAGCAGGTGTCCGGAGCGGCGAGCGATGCGTTAAAGGCCCTGTTACGTGAGGGCCTCACTGTGATCGCCCTCGTTTCCTACATGCTTTACCTCAACTGGCGCCTGACCCTGGTGTTCTTCGCTGTCGCGCCGGCTATCGGATTGGTGGTGATGGTGGTGGGTCGCCACTTCCGTCGCTATAGCCGTCGTATACAGGATTCCATGGGCTCGGTGACCCAGGTCAGCGGTGAGTCGCTGGGGGCCTTTGATGTTCTGCGCGTTTTTTCAGCGACGCGCCAGCAGACAGAACGATTCACCGAGGCGAGCCGCTTCAACCGCAACCAGAGCCTGAAACTTGCTTTTGTGCAAGCGGTGTCAACGCCCGTAATACAAACCTTGTTGGCGCTGGCCCTGGGTGCTCTGTTCTGGTTTGCACTGGATCCCACGCTGATGTCAGGTTTCTCTGCGGGATCGCTGGTCGCCTTCATTACGGCAGCCGCGCAAATGGGGAAACCTATTCGCACGCTCAGCGGCGTGCAGAGCATTATCCAGCGCGGTCTTGCAGCCGCTGAGGACATTTTTGAACAGATCGATACGCCCCCCGAGCCTGACCGCGGTACCACACCGCTACAGCGTGCCCGGGGGGAGTTGGAGGTTGAGCGCCTGAGTTTTCGCTACCCCGGTAGCGATGACTATGCCCTTGAGAACGTGTCCCTTCACCTTGCGCCGGGGGAAACCGTCGCACTCGTTGGGCGTTCCGGCAGCGGCAAGTCGACCCTGGTACAGCTGCTGCTTCGCTTTTATGCCCCCGATCACGGTGAGGTCCGTCTTGACGACCTGATTGTTGACGAATACCGGCTCGCGGATTACCGGCGGCAGTTTGCCGTAGTGTCCCAGTCGATCAATCTGTTCAGTGACACCATCCGCAATAACATTGCGTTTGGGGAGACTGCTGACGCCAGCTACGACGCCGTACTGTCGGCCGCGCGAGGCGCCCACGCCATCGAATTTATTGAGCAGCAGCCCAACGGCTTGGATACGGTACTGGGAGACGGGGGTGCGGGCCTGTCCGGAGGGCAAAAGCAGCGGCTGGCCATAGCCAGGGCGCTGTTGAAAGATGCGCCTATCCTGATCCTGGATGAGGCCACCTCGGCGTTGGATACCGAGTCAGAGGCGTTTATCCAGGACGCCCTGGCGACCTTCTGCCAGCAGCGAACCACTCTCGTGATAGCTCATCGAATGTCCACCATCGAGAACGCCGACCGTGTGGTGGTGCTCGATGGGGGACGCATCGTAGCGTCTGGTCCGCATCAGCAGCTGTTGGCTGAAAGCCCGCTGTATGCCCGGCTACATAAACAGGACTGGGCCGAATCATGACCCCCTGGCGCCACCGCCTTGAGGCGCTGGTTGTGAAGGCGTGGTACCGGGGAGCCTGGTGGCTCTATCTGCTCTGGCCCCTCAGCGTGTTGGTAAGTTGGGTTGTTTCAAAGCGGCGACAGGGAGCGGGGCAGGCGCCCGGCCTGCTGCGGCCCGTGGTTGTGGTGGGTGGGATCACCATCGGTGGCACGGGTAAAACGCCCGTCGTGATTGCTCTGACCCAGCGCCTGGGCAAATTGGGGTTTCGCGTAGGCATCGTGAGCCGTGGCTACGGTGGCTCCTCGCGGGGCGCGGTGCAGCGGGTGGAGGTCGGGTCGCGAGCCGCCGTGGTGGGAGACGAGCCGCTGCTTATGGCCCGCCGCACCGGCGTGCCGGTTTTTGTGGGGCATGACCGCCTGGCCGCAGCACAGCAACTTATTGCAACCACGGACGTCAATCTGGTGCTTTCCGACGATGGCCTGCAGCACTACAGGCTGCCGCGGGACTATGAAATCGCCGTGATCGACGCGCACCGTGGGCTGGGCAACGGGCATTTGCTGCCCATGGGCCCGTTGCGGGAGCCCGCCACACGCCTGAATTCCGTGAACTGGGTGCTGCAGCGCAATGGTACGGATGGGAACCGTGGTTTTTCTTATCGACTCTCTGGCTTTGACTGCCGGCAATCCGGTGCTCGCCTGGCGCCCGGTGACGCTGTTACGCACTGGCAAGGTTTGACGATAGCGGCCGTCACAGGACTGGGGCAGCCGGAACAGTTTTTCGAGAGCCTTGAGCGTTTGGGCCTGGTCATCACCCGACGGGCCTATCCGGATCATTATTCATTCACTGCGGCGGATATTGCGCAGGTAGATGCTGAAATCATCGTGGTGACCGAAAAAGATGCGGTAAAGTTGGAGGCGGTGGATGACCAACGCATCTGGGTTCTTTCGATCTGTGTGGATCTGCCCGAGCCATTGGTCAGGGACCTGACAGAACGATTGGCTGATTTAGGGGGTGTTTCCTGTTCCACATCGTAATACCGGCGCGTTATGCCTCGACCCGCTTGCCGGGTAAACCCCTGCTGGACATGGCGGGTAAACCCATGCTCTGGTGGGTTTGGCGTCAGGCCATGGAAGCCGGGGCCCAGTCCGTCGTGGTGGCGACCGACGATGCGAGAATCGCCGACGTAATGGTAGAGGCGGGTGCCGACGTCGCGATGACCCGTGCCGATCATCCTTCGGGCACGGATCGGCTGGCAGAGGTCGCGGCACAGCGAGGCTGGTCTGACGATACAATCGTGGTCAACTTGCAGGGGGATGAACCCCTGATGCCTGTCGCCAATATCCAACAGGTAGCCCGGGAACTGGCGGCCTGCAGTGACGCCAGTGTTGCGACCCTGGCAGAGCCTCTCGACAGCGAGGTGCAACTGCAGGATCCATCGGTGGTTAAGGTGGTTGCTTCAGTTACAGGGCAGGCGCTGTATTTTTCACGCGCTGCGATACCCCATGAGCGGGATGCGAGCGCCGGACAGGACAGCGGGTTGCTGCAGGCCGCGCGGCGCCACGTGGGTCTTTACGCCTACCGATGTGGGTTTCTCCGCGCCTTTGTCACCTGGCCGCCGGCGACCCTGGAGCGGCTGGAGGCGCTGGAACAGCTGCGAGCGCTGGCGCAGGGCCATGTCATCAGGGT
>JAKMEU010000313.1 GCA_022425845.1 Luminiphilus sp.
GTGTAGCCGACCTGTTCGCCTGCGATCTGGCCTCGGAACTTACGCCCAGTAAGGTGCGCAACCTGTATAACCACAGCAACACGGCAGGCGTTCCGGTCCAACATACCGGCGGCTTCCTGGATCAAACAGGCAGTGACGACGGAACTCTAAATGCCGCCTGGTACTTCCTACCGTGGCACAGTGATGGGGCCGTTGCCTATCATTCTGCCGGTGCGAGAAACCGGGTGGTCTCCTGGCAAGGCGGCGAGTATTTTGACTGGTCCTATTTCGGCACCTGGGTCGGTAACGAAGACCTGTGTGACACCAGTTTTTCAACGCTTTTCCAGGGTCACTCAATGCTGGGGTGCCCCATGGAACTGCGCAACTCAGACCACTACGACCAGAAGATGTATTACATATTGCGCATGAACCAATGACGGTTCGCGGCCCAGGGCGTCGTTCCCGGGAGAGTGCCCAGTGCCCTGTCATGGCATGGCATGGCGACCATTGGCGACAACGACAGGGCATGGGCGACAACGACAGGGCATGACTGCCGAGTACAGCGGCAGCGTCTGCAGGCCAAAAACAAAAAACCCGGGGTTACAGGCCCCGGGTTTTCGTAATCACGCTACCGACCTAAAGAGATCTATTCCTTTCCGGGCAGGTGCACATCCATCTGCGGATAGGGAATAGAGATTCCCTTGGCATCAAACTCCAGCTTGACCTTTTCAGTGGTATCCCACAGGACGGCCCAGTAGTCGGCGCTATTGACCCACGGCCGGACTACAAAATTAACCGATGAATCGGCCAGCTCAGACACCGCGATGACGGGCGCAGGGTCCGCGAGAATTCGCTCATCAGCGCTGATGATCTCTCCCAGCAGGTCCTTGGCTTTCCTGATGTCATCGTCATAGCCGATACCAAACACCATATCCACACGCCGTGTATCCCGAGCAGAGTAGTTGGTGATCGTGCCGCCGTAGATCGCGCCGTTGGGGATGATCATTTCCCGGTTGTCGCCCGTTCGAAGGGTAGAGCTGAAAATACCAATCATTTCTACCACGCCCGCGGTACCAGCAACCTCGACAAAATCACCGGATTTGAAGGGCCTGAATATAATCAGCATGACGCCAGCGGCGAAGTTCTGCAGCGAGTTCTGCAATGCCAGACCGACCGCCAGACCCGCAGCACCCACCAGGGCAATCAGGGATGTGGTATCAACGCCCAGTTGATTGAGTGCCGCAATAACGACAACAAGCAACAAAATAGTGCGGGTGATCGAGGCGATGAAGTTGACCAGGATTTCGTCCATGCCGGACTTCTGCAGGAACTTAACCAACACGCCCGCCAGCACCCGGACGACGATGCGTCCGACGATGAATATGGCAATGGCGAGAACAAGATTGATGGCCCAGGGGATGACGTAGGTATCCGCCATGGCCATTACGTCCATGTCTTCCATCATAAATACTCCTTCACTTATGGCTAAATTTTTTAACGTATTTTAAAAAACTGGAGGCTAGCCCAAAATGTGACCTAGTTCAATAAAAGTTACTGCCCGGGACGGGCATTGGAACCCCCCGGAAACCGCCACTATTCGGGCTCAGACACGCACCAGCGCACAGAGCTTATTGCCCGAGGGGTCGCGCAGATAGGCAAGGTAGAGCGGCCCCATTCCGCCTTCCCGCACCCCGGGCGGCTCCTCGCAGGACACCCCACCGTGGGCGACGCCAGCTGCATGCCAGGCATCAGCAGCGTCTGTGGTGCCGGCAGCAAAGCCAATGGTTGACCCGTTGCCGTGGCTCGCGGGACTACCATCAATGGGAACACTAATGGCAAAGATCCCGGAATCGGTCATGTAAAAGACGCGGCCTTTTTCATCAGTAATGCCGGGACCGTAGCCCAGGGCACCCAGGGTGGCGTCATAAAACGCCTTTGAGGCCTCGATATCGTTAGCGCCGACCATAATATGACTGAACATAGCTTCACCTCGCTGTCTTCTCGTTAGCACACACCCGTCGGCATCGTGCTGATGCCCCGGGGTCCGCAGTATGAACGGAAATCGATGCCGGAACCACGCCGGTTTGAGTCCCATGGCGACCGCCGCAGCTGTAGTTTTACTCGCGCAGCTCGGTTTCGAACAGCTTCAGTATGCGCCGGTATTGATCCAGCCAGCTTTCGGGGTGAATGTAACCATGGGGCTCCAGGGGATACGAGGCCAATTCCCAATTTTCTTTTTCCAGCTCGATCAGGCGCTGCACCAGACGCACCGAATCCTTGTAAAAAACATTGTCATCCAGCATGCCGTGACTGATTAGCAACGCACCCTCAAAGCCCTCCACAAATTCAATGGGAGAACTTCGGTGGTGAGCCTCGGGGTCAACCTCGGGTGTATTTAGAATGTTGGACGTGTAGGAGTGGTTGTAATGACGCCAGTCGGTTACCGGCCGCAGGGCAGCGCCGGCAGCAAAGACCTCCGGCGCTTTGAACAGTGCCATAAAAGCCATGAAGCCGCCGTAGGAGCCCCCATAGACACCCACGCGCTGAGGGTCTCCCCCCTGCTCTTCGACCAGCCAGCGTACCCCATCGATCAAGTCCTCCAGCTCCGGAGTGCCCATCTGCCGGTAAATCGCTGTGCGCCAGTCGCGCCCGTAGCCCCGACTCGCCCGATAATCCATGTCCAGTACGTGATAGCCACGGGCGGTCAGCAGGTTATGGAACATCTGCTCGCGAAAATAATAGGGAAACTTATGGTGCGTGTTCTGGGTATAACCCGCCCCATGAACAAAGAGAACCAGGGGTCTGGGTCCATCCGACGCAGTGCGTGCCGGGTAGAACTTCGACCAGATAGGCCGGTCGACACCGTGATGCGACGGAATGGCCACAATCTCCGGAAGCTGCCAGTCGATGGCTGCGTAGTCGGCCGATAACGTTTGGGTTTTGAGGGTCAACTCGCCCGTGCTCAGATCCAGGACCGCCGCCTGGGTCGGCTGGTAAGGAGCAGAGTAGCGGAGCAAGACCTGTCGCCCGTCCGGGTTGACCGCAAAATCCTCAACGCCCAGTAACTCGGTTGCCCGAACCAGATTTCCCGATGCCAGCTCCAGGCTATACAGATCGTACTCCGTGGGGTGGGAACGGTTGGCCAGAAACAGGGCAGACTTGCCATCGGGCCGCCAGGTCACCTGCCCGATCTCAAATTCTCCGGTCGTATGCTGCGCCACATCCTCTTCACTGGTACCCGAGTAAAGATGGCTATAGCCGGAAGACTCCGACAGCCACCAGGCGCGGTCACTAACGGGGATCCAGCCCAGCTCGTTAAACTGCCAGTTGATCCAGGCCGGATCATGCAGATGCTCCAGCAGCTGCAGCGTCTGAGAGTTTGCGTCGAGCCGCGCGGTCCATCGATCCTTGTTGTCGATGGTATGCACCTGCAACAGCGCATGATCACCCTTCGGGTGCCAGACGATGCGGTCAAAGGTGACCGGCCGGGGTTTTTCAGCATCGTGGGGCGCAACGCCCTGGGCATTCTTCAAGTCGGCAAGCGGATCTGTATCGATTCCGGGCAACGATGCCATGGCGATCTCAAATCGCTCCCGATTTTTAAGGTCAAGCAACCAAAGGGTCTGTGCCCTGGGCTCATCACGACCAACCAGCCTTCTCACATCCTCAACATCCACGTAGCCCGAGCGGGTCACGTAATGGGGCATCTTGTCTGCTTTACCCTGACCGTCTCCCGCCGCTGCCACGACGGCCAGCAACCAGCGACCATTAGGGGAAAGCGCGCCATCCACAAGCTGCCGGCCCTTCCCTAGGTACCAGGGCGTAGCCCGCAGCATGCCCGTCCCGCCGAGTTCCTCATTCCGCTCGAACTCATCCTGTTGCCAACGACGCTCACGCTCCAGTGTTGTAAACAGGCGCAGCTGATCAACGGCCAGTACGTCATCCGCCGGCGCATGGGGAGCCTCCGAGAATTCGAGCTGGGTCAGTGCCCTGGCGGCGCCATCCACCACTGACACCCGCCACCACTGCCCCCGGTACATGAAAAAGACCACATCACCCGAGGTTGAGAAGTCGGGACGGGTGGCTGGGCTGTCACCCGCAAAGAGTATCCGCTGCGTGCCCGCCTTCAGGTCACGAAGAACGAGCGCCCCGTCGAGGCTGCTGACGGCTTGCTGGGTTCCCCGATGCACCTTCGGAGAAGGCCCATCGCTGACCGCAAGCTGTGACGGTGTCAGAGGTGCCGGGCCCTCTCCACCTGCGCCCATTGCAAACACATCCCGTACGCTACTTCCGTTTTGCTTGACCCGGTAGTGATAGCCACTGCCATCCAATTGCCACCAGGCCACTTCGACAGGCGGGCCGATCCAGTCCGGGTCCGCCATAATGGATTTCAGGTCCGGCGCCGCGACCCCACTGACGGTCACTAATAAACACAGGACGCCAACGGTCGATTTCATCGAGTAAACAATGGCCTGTTTCATTCAGTCCTCCTGATCGGGACATTCGTTGCTCCGGCGTCAACTCTACCGGATGCACTGCAATAATCTGACAGGGCACAAGGGACGAACGTCCGCCTGTAGCGGCCCAGAGAGCCGCTCACGGTGCCCCGACGCTCCGGTTGCGGCATCGCGAGACCAGAGGCCTCCTGGCCCGCAGAGGATAACCCGATTACGCCGCAATCAGACCTCAAGCAAACCCCCTGAGGCAACCGTAACCAGCGCGGCACCCGGTAAAACCTTCGTCACCTGCACCCTGCCCTGCTGACGCCCGGGATGCTACCTTTGCTGTGATCTCAGTTGGGAAGGTGATTATCAATGAAAAGTACGGTAACGGTCCTGGGCAGTTTTATCGCCATGCTTACCCTCACCACACTCAGCGCATGTGACTCGGGTCAACCCCCAAGACACTTCGACACACTGATCGTTGGGGGCACAATCTACGACGGCAGCGGAGGTCCTTCTTACCGTGCCGACCTGGGCATCGTGGGCGATCGCATCGAGGCACTGGGCGAGCTCAATAACGCGACCGCCGACAGCACCATTGACGCCACGGGTAAAGCAGTCAGTCCCGGCTTCATCAATATGATTGCCTGGGGTGTCACCAGCCTGATCGAAGATGGACGCGGCCTCAGTGACGTCACGCAAGGAATTACCCTGGAGGTCTTCGGTGAGGGCAATTCCATGGGGCCGCTGAGCCCGACCATGAAGGAGGAATTTCCCAAATACTGGAGTGGTGTTGAGCCCGGCTGGACCACCCTCGGTGAATATCTCGAGTTTCTGGAAGCCCGTGGAGTTTCCCCCAACGTTGCCTCCTTTATTGGCGCTACGACACCGAGAATTCATGTCCTCGGGCGTGACGACGTCGACCCGACGCCAGAGCAACTTGCCGCCATGCAGGAGCTTGTGCGGGAAGCCATGCGTGAAGGGGCTGTGGGCGTGGCTTCGTCCCTGATTTACACCCCCGCCAGTTTTGCAGAAACGGACGAGCTGATTGCACTGGCCAGTGCGGCCTCAGAGTACGGAGGAATCTATGCGTCGCATTTGAGGAACGAGGGCAAGCAGATCTTTGAGGCGCTGGAGGAGCTGCTGACCATTGCCCGGGAAGCCTCGATACCCGCCGAGATTTACCATATCAAAATAGCTCACCCCCC
>JAKMEU010000341.1 GCA_022425845.1 Luminiphilus sp.
GTCCAGACTGGATTGTGATCTGAACCCGCGGAAACGGAACTGCCACTTTCCAGCACGCGCAGCCCTCGGATAAAAATGTGGTCCAGAGGCAAACCGAACACGGTGGTTCGACTATCGGGAGCAAATACGACGGGCTGCAGCTGTAATCGCTCTACCAGGCCGTTGAGTAGATCCTGCCGCGCGGCGCTCCAGGTATTGAAGTCTCCAGCCAATATTACCGGGCCGATATGGCCCTCCAGCACACGCTGTATGGCATCCAACTGCGCAGACATTCCATCCAGCCCCCACTCAAAGTTAACAGCGTGTACATTGACCACCAGCAAAGGCGCTGCAGCACCCGAGAGACCGTACCGGGTTACCGTGGTCGCTTTCGGTGTTCCCAGCCAGGGTTCATAGGCCAAGAGGGCGCAGTGTAATTCGGGCGCAGCTCGGGCTACCGACAACACGCCCGTCTGGCGATCAGGCGTCTGGTAGCCCTCCGAAAAGCTCTCATAAACCCCGGGAAACAGCAGGTCGCCAAAGACACTGGGATAGAATGCCTCCTGCAACAGAATAAGATGTAGCGGCCTGGGGAGCGCTTGAAGGTCAGCTAGCCACTGCGGGTCTGCCCCTTTTTCTATATTCCAACTCACGACCCTGAAGGTAGCGGGTAGTGCTGGTGACGCAGGTACAGACTGCCGCAAACTAGAGAGGCAGTCCTCAACCTGCCGGACAGGTGGCTGCCCCTGTGCGACTCCCGAGAGCCAAAGTCCCAAGGGCAGTAATACCCCTATCAAGGCAGGAACCAACCACCTTAACCCCGAATACAGCCCTCGAAATGCTCGGATACCTAACATGTGCTATCGCCCCGCCTGTTCACCCTTGCCCCTACCCTGCTCAAAGATGATGGAATCCAACGCCATAAGCAGCATCTGACAGGAGCCCCCTCATATACCCCACCTCAACCCCTACAGGGCGACCCGAGACTCATTTTCATCCCCGCTGGAGATGGATACCAGAAAAGGTAGCGGCAGCACAGCCGCAACAGGATGGGTGGCCTGACGAGAATCACATCTTCATCCGAGTATTACTGTAACCTTTGTCGACGCTCATGCCTGGCAACGCATGAATACCCTCGAACCACTGTAACAGGATAGCTCTGGCCATGATCATCCAACCCGCGGCAGCCGGCTTTTCTGAGGCGAAACTCGCTCGCCTTGAGCTGCATCTCCAGCAACGCTATATCTTTCCGGGAAAAATTCCCGGATGCCGGATATTGATCTCAAGGCATGGGAAAACGGCCTACTCGGGCACGCTGGGAAAAATGGACCTGGAGCGTGGTAAACCGATGCAGGATGACACTGTATTCCGCATCTATTCCATGACCAAGCCCATTACCTCAATTGCCTTAATGATGCTGTATGAGGAAGGCCACTTTCAGCTAACGGATCCGGTCTATAAGTTCATTCCCTCCTGGAAGCAGCAGAAGGTCTGGGTGGAGGGCCGCGGGCACACGATGACCACGCGGAAACCCGCATCGCCCGTCACGCTGCAACACCTGCTTGCTCATACTGCGGGATTGACCTATGGCGGTATTTTGCCGGGTATGGAGCAGCCCGTTGATCAAGCCTATCGAGAAGCCGGCGCGGTCCGCGACAGTAGTGAGCCCCTCGAATTATTCGCACACAGGCTCGGCAGTGTGCCCCTGCTCTACGATCCGGGCACACGCTGGAGCTATTCTGTGGCAACAGATGTCTGTGGCTACCTGGTTGAATTGATGTCGGGGCAGCCACTCGCACAATTCTTAAAGTCCCGGATTTTCGACCCTCTAGGAATGAAAGACACAGGATTTTCCGTACCAGACGCCGCGCTGGACCGATTTGCGGCCTGCTACATCCGCGGGCCCGATAAGGAGCTTCAGCTTCAGGATGACCCCCTCAACAGCGCGTTTCGAAGAACGCCTGTAGGTCCCTCGGGTGCTGGAGGCCTTGTGGGCACCCTTCCCGATTACGCCAATTTCTGTCAGATGCTGCTGCAAAATGGCGAGTTCAACGGGCATAACATCATCAGTCGCACCACCCTTGAGCTGATGACCCGCAACCACCTTGGGAATAGCAACCTGGCCCAGATGGCCGTAGGCGGCTTTTCCGAAACCAGCAACGAGGGAGTCGGTTTTGGCCTTGGCTTTGCATCAACACTAGATCAGGTCGCCGCAGGTACCGTTGGCGAAGGTGACTTTTATTGGGGCGGGTACGCATCTACATTATTCTGGGTTGATCCCAAGGAAGCCCTCTACGCCATCTTTATGACCCAGCTTATCCCGTCCGCGACCTTTAATTTTCGAGGTCAAATCAAAAATATTGTCTACGGCGCCATCGCCGACTAAACCGCTGGTCCAGGTCAGGGCTGTGAAACTGACCAGCGCCTTACCCCCTGATTATGTGACGAGAATCACATAAATATGTGGAAAATAACCATTTTATTAATTTTAGGTAGGGATTAGTGTATCTCGTGTAGCTATTTGTAAAAAAGGTGTTAAAGCCATGACGTTAAACTTTACCCTCGCCAGGGAAGCCCTGAGCAAAGCTATCGACTCACTCATGCTACCTGACGACACCAACGAAGGCGTTGCCGATGCTTTTCACGAGCTGAGCGTAGCCCTCACCCACACCGATGAAACAGAACTCCAATCCCAGGAAGTGAGCGAACTCTTGGTCAAGCTTCGTGATTATGCAGATACGTCGGCATGCACCTGGGTTAGCCGGCGCTATCTGGAAAAAGCGCAGACCCTGAGCAAGCTGGAAAAACGAGAGTTCTGCCGAAGCCTGGTGCTGCTTTACACCGCACTGGAAACCCAGTGGGACGCCAACAGCGCGGCATAAAATCGCCTCTCCCCCC
>JAKMEU010000365.1 GCA_022425845.1 Luminiphilus sp.
CCGCCAAAGCCATACTCAAATACCTTTTAATCATGTCGCTATTTCTCCCTCTGGTTTAATCCCAGGCCCAAATTGAGCCCCGGGGCACTAAAAAACAAATTGCCTGAACTTGCAAGAATAGCGCAACAGGACATGGACAAGTGAGCGCCCATTAGCCTCCTGAGCCCTTCCCGGTGAATCCACCTCTTGCAGGGCGGCGTAATTACCAAGAACCCAATTGGAGCCCAAACATGCTTAATACAACACAGCGCAACCAGGCGTCCTGGGACCTCACCACTACCCCCGTGACCCTCCACAAACCGATCTCAGTCGAGGCTACCCTTGTTCGGCAGGCTCTTGTTGAGCGCGGACTCGAAACGCCGCTTATTGAAAATGGGCTGAACCGCGACCAGAAGCTCTCCATTGTGCGAGATGCGTTCACAGATATCACCACGGCACTGGGCCTTGATCTAAGGGATGACAGTTTGTGTGATACCCCGGAACGTATCGCCCGCATGTACCTGGACGAGATATTTTCAGGACTGGACTACTCCAATTTCCCCAAGATATCCGTCATCGACAACAAAATGCAGGTGGATGAGATGGTCATGATCGATGACATCGACCTGACTTCCACCTGTGAACACCACTTCGTCACCATCGACGGCCAGGCCCGAGTTGCCTACCTGCCCGCGGACAAAATCATTGGCCTGAGCAAGATCAACCGAATCGTGCGTTTTTTTGCGCAGCGGCCTCAGGTTCAGGAACGGCTGACGCAACAGATACTGGTGGCCCTGCAAACGCTTCTCGAGACTGAAGATGTCGCCGTCTCGATGGAGGCAGTGCACTACTGCGTTAAGGCTCGCGGCGTGATGGACACCAATTCGCGCACCCGAACAACGTCGCTGGGCGGTATCTTCAAGGCCGACGCGGCGGCTCGCAGCGAATTTCTTCGCTAGCTCAGAAGGGGATGGCCTGACCATCCCAGTCGAGGTACTTGAGCTCGCCGGACGGGCCCAACCCGTCCAGCAAGGTCAGCAATCGGGATGCGACAAACTCGGGTGTAAACAATTTGCCTTCCGGGACACCGCGCTGGAAAGGCCTGGAAAGGTCTGTGTCCACAGTACCCGGGTGAAAAGCGAGTATCTGGGCCCGCTTGTTAATCCGGGTAAATTCGACGCTGGCGCAGCGCAGCATCATGTTAAGGGCCGCTTTGCTCGCCCGGTAGCTGTACCAACCGCCAAGGCGGTTGTCCTCAATACTCCCCACGCGAGCCGACAGGACTGCCACCCTCGGCGCCTCGGCGCCGCGAATCGCATCGGTAAACGCACCCAACCACAGCATGGGTATGGTCGCGTTAGCGTGAAAAATATGGCTGGTCACGTCACCATCGAGCTGCCGCAGCGCCCGCTCAGGTCTGAAGCCATCGCCCTGAAGAACACCGTTACAAATGACAAGGCGCTCCAGCCGGCCGGGAGCCCCCGAAATGGCCGCTCCTATCCGCGCAATCGATGTATCGCTGTAGTCAGAAGTCCAGTGCGTTACATGGGCGCTGCACTCCCCTGGGTCTGAACGACTGACGGTGTGAATAGCATCGTAGCCCTGCGCTTCCAGGGCCTGCGCGACAGCGGCACCAATTCCACCCCCAGCACCCACGATGACCGCCTTGCGATCGATCACAGCGCCGACCCTCTGGACGTTAGTTCACTACCAGGCTGCAACCGTGCCGTCCTTACGCATTTCTGTGCCGCCGGCGAACACGCCGGTATCGGGCTCACGCTGAATCGCCTGATAACCGCCGAAAAGGCCCGCAGAGTCATCTACGACCACTCGGTGTCCCATCGATCTCAGGGCAGAAACTGTTGCCATGGGCACACCGGGTTCGACATAGAGGGTGCCGTAGCTGGTGGGGTCCCCTCCGTCAGGTGCTGCGCCGCCATCGTGCAGGAACCGCGCCGCATCACCCGCCTCCTGCACGTTCATACCGAAATCCACCATGTTAATCAGGACCTGAACATGCCCCTGGGGCTGCATACCGCCCCCCATCAAGCCAAAGCTCATCCAGGGCGCGCCATCCCGGGTGGCAAAAGCCGGAATAATGGTGTGGAACGGCCGCTTACCCGGTGCATACACATTGGGATGCTCTGGATTCAATGAAAACAGTTCGCCGCGATCCTGAAACATAAAGCCCAATCCATCAGGCACCAACCCGGATCCCATGCCGCGGTAATTCGACTGAATCAGCGACACCATCATGCCCGACGCATCGGCCACGGTTAAATACGTTGTATCCCCCTCCCCCTCCAGGGGCGCAGCCAACGCTGCTGGTGTTATGACACTGTCGGGATTTATTCGCGCGTACTGGCGA
>JAKMEU010000370.1 GCA_022425845.1 Luminiphilus sp.
CCCCCTTGAGGTTGCAAAAATGGCTGCATTTCTGGCCACCAGTGCTGCGGGCTACACCACAGGGCAACTCGTTCCCGTCGATGGAGGATTTGGCTTGTAGTGCCCGGTCAGTGTGCTTCGTGGGTCGCGTCGCCAAGAAACGCGGCGCGGATGGCCGTTTTGTCGAACTTTTCAGTCGCCCCCCGAGCCAGGGGCTGAGTGCTCAGTGCGATGTAACGAGGAATCTTGTAACCCGCGATAGTGCCACGCAAGGCGTCACGAACCCCCTCCTCCGTTAAGTCGCGATTGGGGCCGGGGTAGATAACCAGCGCAAGCTCTTCTCCCAGCCTGTCGTCGGGCACGCCAAAGGCGACGCATTGGGCAACATTCAGGCGATCGTAACAGGCCTGTTCAGTTTCCCCCGGAAAGATGTTTTCACCGCCGCGAATCACAATGTCTTTGACGCGGCCGGTAATGAAGACGTAACCCTCGTCATCGATATAACCCACGTCCCCGGACTTGAGCCAACCATCGTCAGTAAATAATTCCGCATCGGCCTTTGGATTGCGCCAATAGCCCGGCGTACAGGCAATACCCTGCATTTCGATTTCGCCACGATCTCCAGAGGGTAATACGTTGCCAGACTCCGAGACCGTGCGAAAAGCCATGATCGGAGACCGGATGCCTGCTGCCTGTGGTTTGGCTGCAAAAACCGCCCCGGCTCCCTGGCTTCCCACGGTAAGCGTCTCGGTCATGCCATAGCCGGCTGAGGGACTGGGATTCTGTACGTGAAGACCAATCAGGCGCGGCAGATCATCCGGCATCGCCGCGCCGCCGGAGGATACCCTCTGTAAGCTACCAATATCGAAATCATCAATATTTGGCTGGCTGAGCAGGTCCTTCACCAGGGCCGGAACGCTGCTGAACAAGGTGATTCGCTCCCGCTGAATAAGTGCTAAAGCCTGCTGAGCATCCCATTTGCCCAGCATGACAATGGCCTGGCCCGTCACCAAAGGCAGGATAAAAGAGCCGAGCAAACCGGTCGCGTGAAACAGCGGAACCGTGAGCAGCGTCTTTTCACGGGTGGCTCCGCCCTGCAACTCCCGGGGACCCTCCACGGTCAGGGAAAGCATACCGGTGAACATCATATTGAATACCGCCTGGGTCACCCCACGATGCGTGTGCGTCGCACCTTTGGGTGCGCCGGTACTTCCCGAGGTATAAAGAATCAGGACGAGATCGTCGGGTTCCCTGTTCATTACCACGCCGACAGGCCCCACCCGCAGGGCTTCGGAAAACAGGGTGCCACGATCGAGAGTGGTTTCTGCAGCGTCTCCCAAAACAATACGGCCGATTTCCGGGAGTGAATCGGCGAGCAAACGAGCGCGCTCGGCGTCACAAACCACAACGCCCGGCTCGCAATCCTCCAATGCCTGCAGCAGCTCTCTACGCTGGCCCCAACTGTTAATCGGCACCACGATGGCACCGGCAAGCACCCCCGCGGCAAAAGCGATCAGCCATTCGGGACTGTTGCGCATTGCAATGGCAATCCTATCCCCGGGAGAGACCCCCTGGGATTGCAAAAAACCCAGCAGATGGTCTACGGCTTTAAAAAAAGCAGAAAAACTCAGTCGTTTTTCTGCGGAAACCAGAAACTCCAGATCACCGTGCTGCCGTGCATTCTCGAGAATATCGAACAGCGTCTCGGGTGCGTGCTCAAAGGCCCTTACAGAACCCTGCTGGCCATTCACACCGACCACGGCAAAAAACTGCCCCTGGCGGGTCAGTTCCGTGACGGTTGCTGAAACGTTACTCAACATAATGGCACCCCCACGGGCTCTTGGGCATAACATCGGGCAGACAAGCACCCATCGGGAAATCGACCCCGGTTCCAGAGGGCTCCCCACCCTGTCTCCGAGGACGCTCCACACAGTGTAGCGCTGGAGACAACCGAGCTTGAAAGTTTTTATGACGAGAGGTAGACCATCTGGAGTAATGAGTGTTTCAGCGGTTCCAGTACAATAAGCGCTCAACGCCACCGGAGCGCCAGACCATGATCGCCACCGACACGGGCCGCTGCCCCCTGCCGATTCCAATAGGATGGTTTCAGGTTCTCTTCGCATCAGAACTGGAGGTGGGCGACGCCATCCCCCTGAGATACTTTGGGCAGGACCTCGTCGCCTTTAGAACCGAGAGTGGCGTGGCAAAGGTCGTCGATGCCTACTGTCCCCACATGGGTGCCCATCTGGGCTATGGCATCAGGGAAAATGCGGGCAAGGGACCCAGGGTCATCGGCGAAAGTCTCGAATGTCCGTTTCACGGCTGGCAATGGAATGGCGAGGGCCAGTGCACCCACATACCTTATGCCAACAATCCACCGCCCCGAGTGGCCAAAGGGGAGTCAATTCTTGGCGCCTGGCCGGTCAGGGAGATTAATCAACAGATCCTCGTCTGGTATCACCCCAATGGGGCAGCGCCTGACTGGGAGCCCGAAGCGCTGGCCGAGGCCAGCGAAGATAATGCCGAGTGGACCGCATTCGATATTCACGAGTGGGAGATACACGCCCACATGCAGGAAATTGGTGAGAACGGCGTCGATGGCGCGCATTTTCACTTTGTGCATGGAACCTCCGATCTCCCGGAAACCGCGCTGCAGGAATTTGACGGGCATCAGCGACGCGGTAAATTCATCACACGACAACCGACACCCCGAGGGGTTGTGGACGGCGCTATCGAGACCTGCAGCTATGGAACGGGGCTGTCGGTGGTTCGATTCACCGGCATTTACGACACCATCCTCCTCGCCAACATCACCCCCGTTGAGCGCGAGATCAGCCGCGCTATGTACGCCTTCATCCAACCCAGCGCAACGTCCGAGACCCTGGGTAAAACGGTAGGGAAAGCCATTATCGCCAATATTTGCCAGCAGATGGAGGAAGACCAGATTATCTGGCAGCGCAAGCAGTATTTTGAGCGTCCCCTGCTGTGCGATGGCGACGGACCTTTTGCAAAATTCCGGCGCTGGTACAGCCAATTCCTGGTGGAGCCCGCCTGAGCACCGTTTGAGCAGAGCAATGTGCAACCGATAGCAACCTGATTGACAGGAGAACGTCCGTGGCAAAAGCATCCGAATATGGTCTGGGGCCCAATACCTTTCCCCGAGGTTGGTTCATCGTGGCCGAGAGCCACGAGATCGATGATGGCCCAATCGGCGTTACATTTTTCGATCGGGATTTCGTGATCTATCGCGGTGAAAGTGGCAATCCCGTCATACTCGATGCCTACTGCAAACACATGGGCACTCACCTGGGGAAAAACAGCAGCGCAATGCTCGTTGTTGCCGAAATTGGGGGGCGACGCATTGAGGGGGATGCGATCCGCTGCCCTTACCACGGTTGGCGCTACAATGCTCAGGGTGACGTCGACGATATTCCCTACCACGACGGCCCCTGCCCCAAGTCGGCGTCTATCCGCTCCTACCCTGTTGTCGACAATATGGGCTGCATCATGATGTGGTTCGATGAAGACGGCGCGGAACCCGACTACGCACCCCCCTATCTCGAACAATGGGATAACGACAGCTGGATACACTGGCAGCTGGACCACTTGCCGGAGCTCGACATCCACCCCCAGGAAGTATTGGACAACATGGCCGACAACCGGCATTTGGGGCCAACACATGGCGCACCGTGCGAATACTTTGAAAATGAAATCAAGAGCCATGTCCTGATCCAGCGCCAGGGAGGCCCCATGACCCTTTATGGCGGCGTCATGCTTTACACGACGACCTGGTACACAGGCCCGGGGATACTCCTCAGCAAGCAGGTTTGGGGTGACACCACACAGTTTGAACTGATTGCCAACACACCCGTCTCCGACGGCCGGATCAAGGCCTGGCACGGTTGCCTTGTGAAGGCAAACGGCGACGCCATAACCGACGAGGACCGGGAAATGGCTCGGCAGGTGCAGGCCGGCGCCCTGGAAGCCTTTTCGAAGGATTTCGAAATCTGGCAGCACAAAGCCCCGGCGATCAAACCGATGGCAATGAAGACCGAAGGTCCGTTTCTAAATAATAGAAAATGGTACGGATTTTTCTATGCGGATCGCGCAGAGGCAGCAACGGGGCAAGCGGCCCTCGATGGGCTCTATCACGTTCCGGGAGTCGCAACCCCCGCAGATCGGGACCATGCCATCGACGAAGGTTTACCCCTATAGCCGACGCTGGCAGCAGGCGCTTGCAAGAGCGCAGCGAAGCGCCACAGGTGATAGTATCCTGCGCGCCCGGTGGGTTAGCCAGAAAGAGAGCCGACGGTTATGAATAGCGAAGAAGTAAGGGGTCCATCCCGCGCCTGGCTGCGCCAGCGACTGGGCTACCCACTTGCATTCATTGCCGCCGCGATTGTCATTGTCGCCTTGCTGCTGAACTCTGGATCGGAGTTGGAAACCAACTCGGAGGAATCCGTTGCCTACGCGGTTAGGGCACAAACCATAATGCCGAAGGCCATCACGCTGCAGGTCCATTCCGAGGGTACCGTTCAGCCGGGTGCACGAACCTCACTCGTCACCCAGGTGGCTGGCGAGGTCATCGAGGTCGCTGAAGCGCTGAAAGCCGGTGGACGCTTTGCCAAAGGCGACCTGCTGCTGCGCATCGACCCCCAGGACTACGACAACCTGTACGCGCGAGCTCTTGCCCTCCTGGAGCGCGCCGAGATTGAAGCCGCCTACTACGATGCCGAGCGCACTCGCCTACGCACCCTGGCCGAAAAAAATATGGTGAGCGAGTCCCAGCTGCGTGAGATTGAGCGCGCGGCAGGCGTTGCCACTGCGAACCTCGCAGATGCCAAAGTGCAGGTGAAAACTGCCCGCCTTGATCTGGTCCGCACTGAGATACGAGCCCCCTACGAAGGTCGCGTAGCATCCGAGCAGGTGGATATCGGCCAATTTGTCCAGCGGGGCAGTGTCATCGCCGACCTTTACGCTACCAACCATCTGGAGGTCCGGCTTCCACTGGCGAATAGTGAACTGGAATTCATAGACCGCGCCATCATCGAAACTGGCGTTTATCTCGAGGGCAACGCTCCGGAAGTAAGGCTGCAGGCAGATTACGCCGGTGAGCGTCATAGTTGGCAGGGTAAGCTCGTTCGATCTGAGGGATCCATCGACCGACAGAGCCGCGTGGTTTATGTGGTGGCTCGCGTGGACCAACCTGTCAGCGATCGCGGCATTGACCTACCCGTAGGCCTCTTTCTCAATGCTGAAATTGTCGGCATTACGCTTCCCAGCGCCGTGCTGATCCCACGATCAGCGATTCGCGATGGCGGTCGCGTACTGATCATCACATCTGATAACCAACTCGCCTTCAGAAATATCAATATATTGCGCTACCAGGGTGAGTATGCCGTGGTGACGACGGGCTTGTCCGCGGGAGAACGCCTCTGCGTATCACCGCTGCAGTTTGTCGTTGAGGGCATGCCCGTGACCGTCGTCAACTGAGCCGGCCACCATGAGAGCTTTGATCAGTTGGTTTGTCCACAATCCCATAGCTGCCAATTTGCTTATGTTCTCGCTGGTTGTCGGTGGCCTGCTGGGTCTGATTGAAGTTCGCAAAGAAGAATTTCCCAACATCGACGTACCGACCATCACGGTGACGGTTCCCTACCTCGGCGCTGCGCCCGCTGAAGTTGAGACCGGCGTCTGTATTCGAATTGAAGAAGCGGTGCAGGGTATCGAAGGCATTGAAAAAATAAAAACAACGGCAGCGGAAAATCGCTGTGTGGTCGCGCTAGAACTCACCAGTTCGGCATTTCAGGACCGGGCACTGGATGACGTAAAAGCGCAGGTCAATGCCATCTCCACCTTCCCGGCCAACACCGAACCCCCAGTGGTTGCCCTCGTCAGCCTCCGATCGGTCGTTATGTATATCGCGGTCTCGGGCGAGACGGACGAACGCTCCTTGAAAAACCTCAGCGAATCGCTACGCGAGGAGATTCTGGAGATCCCATCGGTCAGTCTGGTGGATACGATGTATGTGCGCCCCGACGAGATTTCCGTCGAGATTCCCGAAAGCGTCCTTCGTCGCTACGGGCTGACGCTGGGACAGGTTGCAGATGCCATTCGCCAGAGCAGCATCGATATCCCAGGCGGCTCGATAAAAAGCGCAGCCGGTGAAATCCGCCTGCGTGGTACTGCCCAGCGTTATTCCGGCCTGGAACTGGAAGATATACCCATCATCACCAACCCCGATGGCACACGCGTGCTGCTCAGCCAGGTCGCCACGATCAATGACGGCTTCGAAGAGCAGGATATTGCCGCCTTTCTGGATGGCCGGCCTACTCAACTTCTCAAGGTCTGGCGTTTGGGCAAAGACAACACGCTTCTCATGGCGAGGGACCTGGCCGACTTTCTGTCACTGAAACAGCGCACGCTGCCCCCGGGCATTGAGCTGCGGATCTGGAGTAACGAAGCTGACGAACTGGTGCTCCGCCTGTCCACTCTGATCGACTCCGCTGCCGGAGGACTGATTTTGGTCATCATTACGCTGGCCCTATTCCTGCGGCTCCGGCTCGCACTTTGGGTCACCGCAGGCATACCGGTATCGGTGCTCGGGGCCATCGCCTTCTTTCCTACAGCTGATCTGGGCATCAGCACCCTGTCGCTGATGGGTTTCCTCCTCTCCCTGGGCATCCTTGTGGATGACGCCATCGTTGTGGGGGAACGGATCTATACCCACGAAAGTTTCACGCCTGACAGCCACGAAGCCGCCGTCAATGGCACGACTGAAGTCGCGGTGCCGGTTTTCTTCGGGGTACTGACGACAATGGCGGCTTTCATACCCATTGTCACGGTAGACAGTATGTTGGGCAGCTTCTTTGGCGCGATAGGTTGGACGGTCCTGCTATGCCTGGTCTTCAGCCTTGTGGAGTCGCAGCTGGTTCTACCGTCCCACCTTGCTCACCGGCACAAAGGTCGCGGCAAGAGTGCGATGGGCCGGCGCTGGGAAAGTTTTCAGGAACGGGTATCGGATGGCCTTGAAGGATTTGCAGAAAATCGTTACCAACCGGCGCTTAAATTTGCATTGCGTTACCGCTATGCGACATTGGGTTGCGCTCTGGCAATTTTGTTAGTGGTTCTGGGGCTATTGGCCAGTGGAAGAATCGTATTCCAATTTTTCCCCACGGTATCGGGTAACGAGATTTATGCCACCCTGGAACTGCCGGAGGGATATCCGGTAGCGCAAACAGCGGCAGCGGTCGAGGTGTTGCAACAGTCAGCCAATCAACTGGTAGCAGAACTTGACAGCACCATGCCAGATGGCAAATCGGCTGTAATCAGCCAATTCAAGACCATTGGCTTACCCATCAGCAAGAGCACCATTTCGGGCAGTGAGGAATCGGGCAGTCACATAGCGGAAATGTCCCTCACACTGCGCCCTCACGATGAGCGTGGCGGCATGACACCCAAGCAGGCAGCCAAACGCTGGCGTGAACTTACCCCGGCCATACCCGATGTCATTGAAAAAAGTTATACCGCCTCGGCCGTATCATTGGGTGAGGACATCAATATCCAGATTCGTGGCAAAGACCTGCAGATCATGAGTGATGCTGCCGCCGAGCTCAGCCATATCCTTTCCGGGTTCGACGCCATTTATGACATCAGCAATAGCTTTCGGTCGGGAAAACAAGAGTTGGTGTTGCGCATTAAACCCGAGGCAGAGTCCTTGGGCTTAACCCAGGCCGACCTCGGAACGCAGGTTCGGCATGCCTTCTATGGCGCTGAAGCCCAGCGAGTTCAGCGCGGACGGGACGATATGCGCATCATGGTTCGCTATCCTGAAACCGACAGGCGCTCTCTCGAAGATTACAGCAACCTGTACGTTCGACTACCCAACGGTACCGAAGTACCTGTTCATAGCGTTGCTGACGCCAGCATCACTTCTGGGCCCGCGACCATAAGACGGGTCGACGGTCAGCGCACGATTAACGTGACCGCGTATGCCGATCGCACGCGGGTGGCACCCGAGACGGTGCTACGACTGGTTGAGGGTTCGCATATCCCCCAACTTGAGAAAAAATATCCCGGAACCACATTCAGCCTCGCCGGTGAAGCTGAGGAGCGGGCCAGCGCTCTCGATAGGCTCGCACGAACCGGCCTGATTGCCTTGATCATCATCTACACGCTGCTGGCGGTCCCGCTTAAATCTTATCTCCAGCCCCTAGTGGTGATGGCCAGCATTCCCTTCGGCTTCATTGGCGCAGTCATCGGCCACTTCCTGCTCGGTTATGACCTGGTGTTCTTTTCAATCCTGGGCATCGTCGCGCTCTCGGGCGTCGTCATAAATGCCAGCCTGGTGCTGGTGGACTTCATCAACAAACGTCGCCTGAAAGCGCAGGCCAGTGTCATGGACGCAATTACAGAGGCTGGCGTAGCGCGCTTTCGCCCTATTTTCCTTACCTCGGTCACCACGTTTGTCGGCCTTCTGCCTTTGATGGTGAACTCCGACCTCACCACCGCCCCCTTCGTGCCCCTCGCCGTCTCGCTGGGTTTCGGCGTTATTTTTGCGACGACCGTGACACTTCTACTTATCCCGGTGCTTTACCTCATTCTCAATGACTTGAACCGGGTCGTGCTGTCCGGAAAAACCTAGAAAACTCCCACGTCCCCAAAATCAGGAATCCAGTGGCAACGGCTTCCAATGCGTCGCTATTGGCCAAAAACCGTCACTTCAGTTTGACGTTTAATTATGTCATCTTTTCTTTTGGCCAAGCGATGGTCAGGGGAAACCATAAACTGGAGGCAATTTTTGCAGGGTTTAGCGCACACGAACGTTAGCGGTGGGGTCAATCGATACCGGGCAGGAGCCCGCAGCGGTCGTTAATGCCTACCGCGCTGCTCACACTCGGACGATTGCCCAAAGCGCTTGCCATGGCCCGGGCGCTGAAAACACAGGGTTATCGTGTGCTGGTTGCAGAACCTTTTGCCTGGCACCTCAGCCGTGTCTCCCGCGACGTGGCCCGGAGCTACACCCTGCCACCACCCAATACGGATCCCAAAGCCTACACCGAGGCATTACTGAACCTGATCCGGGCTGAGGACGTCGATCTCGTAGTGCCGATATCGGAAGAGGCCCATTACGTTCTGCCCATACGACACAGGCTCCCACACCACGTGACATTGATTGGGCCGGACAGCGCGGTATACAACGCCCTCGCGAACAAGGCCCAGTTTGTCGAACGGGCCAGCGGAAAAAATTTGCCTGTACCCGTCAGCGCACGGGCAAACAGTCCCCTTGCTTCGGAGATAGCCCGTCAGCACGACTACATTACCAAGCCGGTGAACGGTTGCTCGGGCATTGCCGTCGAACATCACCTTGCCGGTCAGCCGTTACTGTCCCGCGATACGGAAATGCTGGTCCAGGAGAAACGGGAGGGCCCCGTCGTTAGCAGCCTTTCTCTGGTACGAGACGGAAACCTGCTGGCCACGGCGGTGTACCGAGGACAGATCTATGCGGGCACCGTGGCCATCTGTTTCGAGCAGGAAGCCACTGATACCGCGGCCAGTGTCGAGGGCTGGATTACAACCTTTATGCAGGGCCTGAGTTACTCTGGCTTCATAGCCTTCGATTTCATTATCGATACCGATGGCACCCCCTACGCCATCGAGTGCAATCCACGACTGACCAGCGGCATTCATTTTTTCGAGGCCAGTAGTCTCGGAGCGGCGGTGTCGACCCGAACAGAGCACCCTCCGAAAGCCCATGAGAAAAAGGCCTGGCAGTGGCGTTACAGCACGCTGACTGAAGCCTACGGCGCGCTGTTCGCGGGCAATTTCAAAGAGTTTCGTCGACGCCTAAAGCTCTGCTGGTCGGTAGCTGATGTGGTCTGGTCCTGGCGCGACCCCCTACCCTTCATCTTAATGACACCCCTGTCATGGCCGATTCTAAAGCCCGCTATTTTTGAAGGGATTACATTGGGAGAAGCCTGTCAGCGAGATATCGCACCTCTGTGGACATCGTCTGGGGACGGGGCAGACATCAAGGGTGTCGGCAATGAAGCCTGATTTGCTCTGCAGGTCGGGTGGTAAGGCGGGCCGCCGGACGTACCGGCCGGTTGTCGGCGCGCCTGAAGTCAAAGCGGCGAACCGTCTCTGCGATAATGAGGACCGCCTCCGCCTGCGCGAAGCCCGCTCCTATGCAGGTATGAGGCCCGACACCAAAGGGAATGTAGGTGCCTTCCTGAATAGAGGACTCGCCCTCGCCGAGAAAGCGCTCAGGAATAAAGGCACTGGGCCTGTCCCAGTAACGCTGATGGCGATGCAGGGTCCAGGGAGAAATCATCACCAGTGCCCCACGCCGCAACCTGCGCTCGCCAACGTTGCAATCTTCAAGGGCGACCCGTGGGATAAACGTAATGGGTGGATAAAGCCGAAGCGTTTCCCTGAATACGGCGCGCACCAAGGGCAGTTTTTTCACGTGACTGAAATGGATGGGGTCATCACCCACCACGTCCAGGACTTCAGCGCGAAGCCGGCTCACCAAATCGGGCTGCACGGCAAGGAGGTAGAAGACCCATGTGAGGGC
>JAKMEU010000398.1 GCA_022425845.1 Luminiphilus sp.
CTCGAAATCGCTGTCGCCGCAGCGCGTTCAGGTTAATGCCTGAGACAACAATGTTGCGGCGCAGCGTGGCAGGATCGATGCCCTCAAGGCCCGTAAAAAGTTCGATTTGCGCGATGAACTCCCGGGAAATTAGCGTCACCTGCCGACCTGACCCCGGGGTCTTTCCCGTACGGTGATCGCCCTCTAGACCCAATTCGGCCAGGGCCACCGTTTCTGACACAGCCTGCAATGGTTCGCGCCGACGGGGTCGCAGGCCGATCCATTCAACGCGTCCGGGCGCGAGATCTTTAGCGTAGCGATCCAGCGGATTGCGGCGCTTGTTCACTGTTCACTCCTGAAGGCATCGGTCACAGCCATCAATACTGCCTCGAGATGGCCGGCATAGGTACTGCCAGTGGCGGTATCCGCATTGCTGTGAACCGCAATGACCGTATTTGTCTCAGGATCGATGAATATCTTTTGCCCAAAAATGCCGCTCGCACTGAACCGACCTCCCGGATAACGCCACCACATAAAGCCATATTCACTGGCGGCCGGTGATGGCCCCGAGCTGGCCGCCACCCAACCCTCGGGAAGCACACGGACACCATCGGGAAGTAAACCATCCTTGAGTACAAAAACCCCGAGACGCCCGTAGTCACGCAGTGTAGCGCTGATGCAGCAACCACCCGCCTCTCCGCCGTTGGGACTGTCAGTCGGCCAGGTGGCATCAAATTCCATGCCAAAGGGGCCCCAGATTTTTTGGGTCAGGTAACTCGAGGCGTTGTTGCCGATGGCCGCCCGCAGCAACTCACCCGTGAGATTGGCCTCCCCCGTGTTGTAATTGAAATGGCTGCCGGGGGCGTGTTCGCGGGGTAAATTGCGGAGATAGTCGGTCAATGCCACGCCACCCAAGACGCCGGCCTGGGATACATCCGACTCCGGATCTCGATAATCCTCATTCCAGGCCACTCCTGATGCCATCTGTAACAAATTCTCGATACTCACGCTGTCATAGGCGCTGCCTCTCAGCCGCGGCAGATAGTCGGTGACCCGGTCGTCAAGACTCTGAATGAACCCGTCGGCTACCGCAGCACCCACCAACAAGGCGGTTACCGACTTGGTCACTGAAAATGAAATCCATCGGGAGGACTCCCCGTGGTCGGGGGCATAGTGTTCGAGTACACGAGCGTCATCGCGCAGCACCAAAAATCCCATCAAAGGCTGCTGTTCGAGGAACTGTCCCAGGGTAAATTGCTGCCCATCGACCTCGTAACTGAGGGTGCTGAGATCCCTCGACGCCTCGGGCAGGGGATAGGCGTTGTCGGTGGGGACGACCCCCCGCACCGGCGCGAAATACTCCGTGTTGGCAAAAACGACTCGACGCTCTGGCGTGGGAAGAAACAGGGGATTGTCGGCCAGTTCCCCCGACCGCATTCCCTCGGCAATGCCCTGCACACTCAATGGCGGTTCGTCAGCCTGGGCATCATCCTGTGGGATGACCCCTTGTGCGACTACAACAGATAACAGCATGACAAATCTTGATAACCGCATGGAAACTCCTTTCTCGCATCGGCAACGTCTCAGGGCCGCCTACAGTAGGTCGCTGTGGAGCGAAGCGCAAACTTAGTTATCGCGACCTTCGGGTATACTTCTGTAATCCCAAATCGGAGCTATCAAATGCGTTTGCAACTCGGCTTGATCGTTATAGGCATCCTGTTGTTGAAACCAGCCACTGCGTCGGAAGTAACCGACGATTCGTTCCGTTGCATCCTCAAGATGTCTCAAGTCGGGCACATTTACGTCGACAATCTGATGGGAAATATCGAGCAGACATTGGCTGTCGCGAAAAACCCCAATGGCGGTCACTATCCAGAGGGCTCTTTACTGCAGCAGACGCCCACTGAAGCCATGGTGAAGAGATCAGAAGGCTTCAATCCGGCGACCAATGACTGGGAGTTCTTTACACTACAGCCCTCTGCCGGGACGCTCACTATTCAGCAGCGCGGGGGATCGGAAGTCACCAATGCGGATGGGGATAGCTGCGCAGGCTGTCATGCTCAGGCCAGCCCAAAGTGGGACATGACATGCGGTGCCCACTCAGACTGTACTCCACTCCGCCTGACCCGGCATGAGATGCGAATGGCTGCCATTTTCGATGGACGCTGCGACCAGGGAACTGCTTCGAAAACAAGAAATGAGCGCATGTTTTTCCTACAGCATAGACTGGCTGAAGACTTGGTCCAGGATTTCTCCAAGGAGCCACAGGAAGACCAGCCATGAAGCACAATCTCGGCCTGGCGTTACTCCTGGGTATCGTCCTGCCACTCTCGGTACAAGGCGAACTGCCTGAGGATTCGGGCAAGCGGCTCCTGGAGTCGGTGTGTACCGGCTGCCATGGACTCAATTATCTGGAGCGCGGTCAGGGTTATGACACGCCTGAAGAGTGGCAGCACGTGATGGCGTCCATGGTGGCGCTGCCCAGCGCGCAGTCCACCACCCTCAGTCACTACCTGGCAAAGCACTATCCGTCAAAACCGGGAAGGGCCCCGACCCTCGTCGAGGGTACTTTTGAAATAGACATTCAGGAGTGGATGGTGCCGACCCTTGGCCAACGTTCCCGGGATCCTGTCGAAGCCCCGGATGGCTCGATCTGGTGGACCGGCATGTGGGCGTCGCTGGCCGGTCGACTCGATCCGGACACCGGGCGCATGGAGGAATTCAAACTCCCCGCAACCGCGCGTCCCCACTCAATCGTGCCTGACGCAGAGGGCTTCATTTGGTATCTGGGCAACAGCAACGGCACCATCGGCCGCCTGGACCCGGTTTCGGGCCTCATCGACGAATACGCGACCCAGTCCAAAGATCCACATACCGGGGTCTTTCATCCCAACGGCCATTTTTATTTCACCGCCCAACACAGTGGCATGCTGGGGCGACTCGACCCCGCTACAGGCGAACTGACCGAGATCGAGACCCGAGCCCGTCCCTACGGCATCAAGGTGGCACCGAACAAAAAAGTCTATGTTGCCTACAACGGAACAAATGCCATTGGTGAAATGGATCCCGACACCCTGGCCGTGCGCTATTTTGAAATACCCGATGAACGGACTCGGATTCGCCGACTCGACATCGCCAGTGATGGCAGTATCTGGTTTGTGAACTCTTCGCTGGGCAAGCTCGGACACCTGGATCCGCGGACCGGTACGGTGCGCCAATGGGATTCACCCAGCGGCCCCAAATCCCACCCCTACGCCATTGCCGTCATTGATGACGTCGTGTGGTACAACGAATCGGGCATGCGCCCCGATGCCCTGGTGCGCTTTGATCCCAATACAGAAAGCTTCCAGAGCTGGGCAATTCCATCCGGGGTTGGCATTGTTCGCCACGTCTGGGTAACCCAAGACAAAAACCTGCTCATTCACCAGAGCAGTTCCAACCGCATTGGCCTTGTGCGTATTCCCCGCTGAACGTCCAACGCCAGCGCCAAAAAAACCAATTTTCAGGGCCTACGGGAGGGCCTCCTGCGCCGAAAACAGCCTGACCCTGAGTGGTTAACGACCATAATTATTTGGCATCATGAACTCGAAAGGGGAGCGCTCAGAACCGCGCTCAATCGGTATTTCAATCACGACGGGACCCGTCATTGCTTCGCCAAGGGCCTGCGCCAGCAACGCTCTAAAATGCTCCGGCGACTTTGATTTATAACTCTTGGCACCAAAGCTATGGGCAAGGGCCACAAAGTCAGGATTGCGCAGCTCTGAACCATGTATTCGTCCATCGAAAAAATTGATCTGGTCACGACGAACATTGCCAAACGCACCATTATTGAATATCAGTAAAATCACACCGATGTTGTACTGGACCGCGGTAGCGAGTTCCTGAATACCAAACATAATGCCGCCGTCGCCGCTGATCGAGACCACCGGCGTAGAGGGATTGGCAACACGTACCCCCAGCGCCGTCTGGAAACCGTGTCCAAGATTGCCCTGGTACCCACAGGTGACCAGCTTTCGGGGCGCAAAAACATCAAATCCATAATACGAAGCGAAGCCAACCTGACTGATTTCTTCAACCAGAAAAGTTTCCCGAGGCAGCACATCTCGCATGATATTGAGGTAAGTCATTTGGGGCTGAATGCGCTGAACTTCGCGATAGGATGCATCTTTAATGGCTCGAAACAGCCCTTCACGATTTTCGGGCGCATCGTAGGTGTCCAGCGCATCAATAATCGCGGCGGTTGCCAATTGCGCATCTGCCACCAGCGCCACGTCTCCACGGAGGCGCACCGACTGCGTTGGATCAGTGTCAATGCGAATCATGTTGTGATTGGCAGCTCCTTCCTGCCATCGGAAGGCCGGTAACTCCAATCGAGTACCAATGCCTATCATCAGATCAATATCTTCGTAGTACCGGTAACCCGAGGCGCAAGTGAAACCGTAGGGCGTGTCGTCACCGACAATGCCTCGTCCACCACGGAAGGACACTACTGGGGC
>JAKMEU010000401.1 GCA_022425845.1 Luminiphilus sp.
TCCCATTCGTCATCGGGCAGGGCGTAGGCGAAGTCGTCTCGCCCCTCGGCCAGCAGCGCGTCGTAGGTGAGTTCACCAATACAGTCGCCCCCCGGGCCCTCGGGGTCCTGGATATCCACCACCAGCACATCGCGGCCCGACAGGCGTACCGCCTCGGCGGCCACCGCTGAGAACTCGGTATCCACCAGCAGTACCGACGCCTCGCCATGTTCCAGAATGTAGCCCAGGGTGCTCGCTTCCAGCCGCACATTATTGGCATTGAGCACCGCGCCCAGCAGGGGGATCGCCAGGGCACACTCAAGCGCCTCGGGAATATTGGGCGCAATCAGCGCGACCGTGTCGCCCTTGCCCACACCACGCTGCTGTAATGCCGAGGCGAGGCGCTTGCAGCGCACCGCCACCTCACCCCAGTTGCGGCGAATGCGGCCGTGCACCTGGGCTGGCAACTCGGGATGCACCCGCTCGACGCGCTTTAAAATAGAAACCGGTGACAGCGCCGTGTAGTTGGCCGCTGTTTTATCCAGCTCGGGTCCCTCAAACAGCATGGGAGCCGGTCGCGGTGGCAACGGCCGCGGCGGTGATTTTTTTCTTGGGATCGTAAAAAGGTTTTTCCACCACCGTAGCTAACCGCACCCCGTCGGGCAGGGCAACCTCGAGCTGGGTTCCGAGGGCATCGTGACCCACGGTGACCATGGCCAGGGCGATGTTCTTCTCCAGCCGGGGGGAATACACCGCTGAGGTCACCTTGCCGATCACCTCATCCTGCCCACGGAGTTCCCAGAATCGCGTGTTGGGCGCGGACAGGGCCGCCCCGTCAATAACAAGGCCCACCTGGCGTCGGGTCACACCCGCATCACGAATGCGCTTGAGGGCCGCCTTGCCGACAAACTCGGCGTCGCCATCGAGGGCGACCAGGCGATCGAGACCCAGTTCAAAGGGATTGGTCTGGTTATCCATATCGGCGTGATACGACAGCATGCCCCCCTCAATGCGACGGATGGTCGAGGTGTGGCCGGGCTTGAGCCCAAAGGGCTGTCCCGCCGCCATAATGGCCTCCCACAGGTCATCGCCGCGGCTGCCGTCGAGCAGGTAAATCTCATAGCCCAGCTCGCTGGACCAGCCGGTGCGGGAGACCACCACCGGAATGCCGTTGACCTCGTACTCACGCAGCCAGTAGTAACGCAGGTCGGCAATGTCATCGCCAAACAACGCTTTGGCGACCTCCCCCGAGTGGGGACCCTGCAGCTGCAGGGGCGAGACATCGGGCTCGCAAATATGCACGTCCATACCGGCATTGACGGCAACACCCTGGGCCCACAACAAAATATCGCTGTCGGCCAGGGACAGCCAGAATTTATCCTCGGCGAGACGCAGCAGCACCGGGTCATTGAGGATGCCGCCCTCGTGGTTGGTGATGAGCACGTACTTGCACTGGCCCACCGCCAACGTGGAGAGGTCCCTTGGAGTTAACAACTGCACAAACTGCGCCGCATCGGGCCCGGTAATCTGCACCTGCCGCTCCACCGCCACATCACAGAGGATGGCATCGTTCACCAGGTTCCAGAAGTTCTGCTCCGGGTCGCCAAAATCGCGGGGAATGTACATGTGGTTGTACACCGAGAAACCCTGGGCCCCCCAGCGCACCGTCGCATCGAAGTATGGCGACTTGCGTATCTGGGTTCCAAAACCAAATTCCTGAGCTTGTTGCGCTGCCATGGCACCACTCCACCGTTATGTTTATGGTCATCAACGCGGCAGCACAACCCCATCCGCAGGACGGCCTACCGACTAAATTGGGCGGGGATGCTACGCCTTGTGTTCTACGCGGGATAGGCCCTAACCGGCCCATTTACGTCCTGAATGGGCGAGAAAACGTCATTCCGATACGCTGCCCGAGTCATCGAGCTCGGGCAGATCCTTCGGCACCGGTCGACGCCGACGCCGGGTTCTGGCCGGAATCATGCCGCGCATGACTTCCAGCTTGCCGAAACACAGCAGCTTGTCCTCGGCCTCGATCTCACGACTGAGCCGCGGGTTGGGAATCACCTTACCGCTGCGATTGAGGGTCAGCACATTAAGCTCGCGGTCATTGAGCTGGAAATCAGCGACGGTTTTGCCCACAAACTCCGAGCCCTCGGGCACGTAGATCTCGGTAACGCCGTAGCCCTTGCTCACCGTGAGCCGCTGACGGACATCGATCTCGGGGAAATCCACCTGGGCGGCGATGTAATCAATCACGGCACCGGCAATATCCAGCTCGGTGCAGGTCTCGATGCCCTCCAGCCCGGGGGAGGAATTGACCTCCATCACCTGGGGACCATTCTTGCCCTCGAGCATATCCACACCCGCCACATTGAGGCCCATAATCTGGGCGCAGCGCACGGCGGTCTCGCGGTATTCGTCATCGAGCTCCACCGGTTCGGCAATACCCCCCCGGTGCACGTTACTGCGAAACTCCTGCCCCTGGGCAACCCGGCGCATGGCCGCCACTACCCGATCCCCCACCACAAAGGCGCGGATATCCCGACCCTTGCTCTCGGCGACAAACTTCTGGATCAGCACGTTCTGCTTCTGGCTCTGCAACAACTCAATAATGGATTCGGCCTGCTTGACGGTATCCGCCAGCAGCACGCCAATCCCCTGGGTGCCCTCAATCAGCTTGAGCACCACCGGTGCGCCCCCCACCCGCTCGATGGCGGGCAGGACGTCTTTTTTATCCCGCACAAAACTGGTCCGGGGAATACCAATGTTATGACGGCTCAGAATTTGCAGACTGCGCAGTTTGTCCCGGCTGTTCAAAATACCGTGGGCGGTGTTGGCGCAGAAAATACCCATCTCCTGAAATTGCCGTACCACTGCAGTGCCGTAGTAGGTGACCGAGGCGCCCACTCGAGGCAGCACGGCATCGTACTCACTCAACTGGCGGGTGCGGAAATACAGATCCGGCGAGCCGCGATCGAGGTCGATGGAGAAGTTGAGGGTATTGAGCACCTTCACCTCGTGACCGCGCTGCTCTGCCGCTTCACGCAAGCGAACGGTGCTATAGGCTCGGGGGGCTCGGGAGAGAATGGCGAGTTTCATGGGCGACAGACCGGGTTCGTGGAAACAGGCCGCCCAGGGCCGTCGCTACCACGTCAGCGGTTCGGGGCGGGGGCGCAACTTTAGACGATGCCATTGAAATGGCAAGCCAATAACTGCCATATTTGGCGATCGCCCCAAAAGGGGCTGTTTCGAGATTAGCACCATGGCGCGAAGAACCCAACGCGGGCCCAAGCCACCCAAGGTGATCATTGGCTGGCAAGAGTGGTGCGCCCTACCCGACCTGGGGCTACCGGGCATACTGGCGAAGATTGATACCGGGGCCAAAACCTCGGCACTGCATGCCGTGGATATCCGCCCCAGCAAGCAGGAAGAAGGCTGGCTGGATTTCAAGGTGCACCCGGTGCGGCGCAGGCGCAGGCCGGCCATTGCCTGCACGGCGCGCTGCATCGATACCCGGGCGGTTACCAGCTCCAATGGCGAAACCGAACAGCGCCCGGTGGTGGAAGTGCAGCTTAGCCTTGGGGGACATACCTTTCTCACCGAAGTCACCCTCACCAACCGGGACGACATGGGACTGCGTATGCTTATTGGCCGACAGTCCCTCAAGCGGCGCTTTATTGTCGATCCCAGCCTGTCCTTCTGTTGCGGTACCGAGGACGAAGCCGAGCTCTACCCAAGACCTAAAAAATAGGGGCCTGCCCATCCGGCGCCAGCGCGGCGGGCAGAACAGCCTGCACGATCTCGATCCGGCCACTCGATATGCCATTACCCCACGCAAACCTACCCTATAGGGGGGGTGTGAATCCGCTATAGGCAGTGCTACCGTGCGGCCCATTGTGAGAGATCAGGCAGCCAGGGAGGGCACATGATTCACTCGGTTCATACCTACGCACGCCTTTTATCAAACTTCACGGTTACACCTGTGCCTGCGGCCACCTATATGCCCATCGCCACACTGACGATGGTGCTGAGCGCCTGCGGCAGCGACAAGGGGCCGGAATTCGTCGCCGAGCAGATCGCCGGGGCTGTGTCGGGGGTTTCAGATGTCGATGTTGATCTGGAAGGAAATTCGTTTTCCTACAGCGTTGAAGGTGAGAACGGCTTCAAAATCACGTCTGGCAGCGCCGCTTCCCTTCCCGAGGATTTTCCCGCGGACATCCTGATCTATGGCGATGCAACCGTCGTTGCCGGCACGGAAACGGAAGGCAGCCTGAGCGTCAATTTAACCTCTGATGCACCTGCCCAGGGGGTCATGGCCAGCTACGATGATTATTTCAGCCGTGCTGGCTGGCAGCGCACGGCCAGGAGCCAAATAGGTGACGGAAACGGTGGCTTTCTGATGGCCAACTTCACCAAAGAAAAGCGTAACGTGTCCCTCACGATTCTCCACGGGGACGACGAGCTCACTCACATAGCGCTGATTACGTCGCGGGACTGATCACCCGGTTCATGGGTCGTAGACCCTGATGCCGCGTGAATGAACGCGGTTTCCAGCGCCGGGGCCGTGTGGCTCGATCGTTCAGGGCCAGCCCCTCTTCCCTTTAGGAGGGCGGGGCGCGCCCTGTAAAAACGTCAGTTGGCCGCCACGCTGGGGGCTTCAGGCGCGACCGCCTCGCCCCGGGCTACCGCATCCCAGGCCTGCTTCACCACATAAGCACGAATCGCATCGGTCTCTTCTTTGGTCAGGCGATCACCGACACCCACCATACCCCGGTCACTCAGGGCACCATCGCGCACCACGGTATCCCAGGCCGCGTCGGTCGCCGTCATGGCCGACCAGCGCAAATCAGGCAGCACGCCGGAGCTAATGGCAAAGGCGCCGTGACACCACTGGCAATTGCCGGCGAAGAGCTTCAGGCCCTCGGCGTGCAGCGCTTCATCACCGATGGGCTCACTCTTGGGCGTGCGGGCAATGCCGTTTTCCAGCGGCTTGGGCAGCTCGCCCTCACCGCCAATTTTGAAGGTGATGACCCGCCCGGTTTCAGCAGCGACGGCCTCTTCAAAGACCACCCCGTAAACCATGGCAATGGTGCTGCCCCAGCCCGAGAGAATGGTCACGTACTGCTCGCCATCGACCTCATAGGTCATGGGTGCGGCACCGGGTCCACCGACCAGGCCGTGCGCCCAAACCCGCTCGCCGGTCTCGGCATCGTAGGCCACCAGTTCACCGGCCTTGTTGGCCTGAAAAATCAGGCCACTGGCCACCGACAGGGTGCCGCCGTTGAAAGGCACCGGGAAGGGAACGGCCCAGCGCGCCTCTCCCTTAACGGGGTCCCAGGCCAGCAGTGAGCCGCCACCCATCTCACGCAGCCCCTCAATGCCGCCGGGAGGAATCTCAAGAGGCCAACCGGCGTCCTCGCGGTAGCCAATATTCCAGTTACTCTTGATCGGGTTGTCGGGGTCGGGATGGCTGTACACCAGCGGCCAGATATTGGTGGGGATGTACACCAGCCCGGTGTCGGGGCTGTAGGACATGGGGTGCCAGTTATGGGCCCCGGTGGGTCCTGGCAGCACCACGAAATCCTCATCGAGACTACGCGCTTCGGGTACCTCAATGGGACGACCGTTCTCGTCTATGCCCGTGGCCCAGGTCATGTCGGTGAAGGCGTCCGCAGAAATCAACTCACCGGTCGCCGCATCCAGCACATAAAAGAAACCGTTCTTGGGTGCCTGCATCACCACCCGGCGAGGCGCTCCGTCGACACCCAGGGGTAGCTCGGCCAACAACATCGGCTGGGTGGCGGTGTAGTCCCACATATCCCGGGGCGTGGTCTGGTAGTGCCATTTGTAGCTGCCGGTATCGGCATCGACGGCAACAATGGATGACAGAAACAGGTTGTCGCCGTCACTGTCGGGATCGCGGATCTCGGCATTCCAGGGCGAGCCATTGCCTACCCCAAGCAGCACCTGGTCATTGACGTGGTCATAGACAATCGCATCCCAGACCGTGCCGCCACCGCCATCGGTCACCCAGGCGCCGGTATCGCCCCAGGTCTCGTTGGCCAGCTTGGCGAGAATAGCGTCCGAGGCGGCGCCATCGGGTTCTTTGTTGGGGTTGGGTACCGTGTAGAACCGCCACACCAGATCGCCGGTGTTGGTGTCGTAGGCGGTCACGTAGCCGCGCACACCGAGTTCGGCGCCACCGTTACCAATAATCACTTTGTCTTTGACCACCCGGGGTGCGCCAGTAATCGTGTAGGGCTTGCTCTGGTCCACCGTGACGTTGCTCCAGACAACGTCACCGGTCTTGGCGTCGAGGGCCTCCAGCCGGCCATCGAAGACGCCGACAAAAACCTTGCCCTCGTAAACCGCAAGACCGCGGTTCACCACGTCACAACAGCCTTTGGCCGCATCCTCACCGGACACCTCGGGGTCATACACCCACAGTTCCTCACCGGTGCGGGCATCCAGCGCATAGACCACCGACCAGGAGCCGGTCACATACATCACACCATCGACCACGATAGGCGTGGCTTCCACGCCCCGGGGCTTCTTCATATCGTAGACCCAGCCAATACCCAGGTCAGGCAGGGTGTCGCGGTTAATCTTGGTCAAACTGGAATGACGCGTCTCGTCGTAGGAGCCGCCGTAGGTTATCCAGTGTTCAGGCTGCTCCGCCGCCGTATCGAGTCGATTCTGATCCACCGCCGCACTGGGTTCTTCGGCCACCGCCACTGCGGGATTTTCAATAGCCGTCTCTGCGGCGGGATCGGTGACTTCGACTGCTTTGTCACCACAGCCCACCAACAGTGTGAGCCCCAGGGTTGTGATCAGTAATTTGGCTGGATTTGGCACGGCTTACCCCTCGTCGTCTTTTTTGGATATCTCCACATTCACCTGTTCACGAAACGCGTCCACATCCAGCGATTCACTCGCTCTGAATTCTTTGGCTCTCGTCACATCGGCTGGCTCAGTCGTTGTGGGTTCCTTCGTTGTGGGCTCTTTGTTGGCTTCATCCACAACCGCCCTATCATTCAGCGGGAAAAACTCTTGCTCCACTGCCGGCTCTCCAGCATCGTCCGCGACGGGGGCGACCAACTCAGCTTCTTTCTCACCACAGCCCAACAGCAACGCGAGTCCTGCGGTTCCGACCATTACCCTTAATTGATTCGGCACGACGTCCCTCTCTTATTCGTATTCTAGTATTGGCTCCCCATCAGTCGGTGCAGCGATGGCGACACAGTGACACACCCTGGTGGCATGCCGCGGGGAGGTACTGCGCGACTGCCACCAGGCGTTTTCAGGCTGACTCTCTGTTCCCTCAGAGATGGAGCATGGACGCCAGTTCCCCC
>JAKMEU010000050.1 GCA_022425845.1 Luminiphilus sp.
CCTCTATATAATCGGCTGCCGAGAATGGAAGCCAGGAACTTGTGTATATTGGCATATCATGTGTCAAAATATAGTTCTGATCAAGGTGCCGGCCACAAACCCACCGCCAGGCCAGGGATGACCAACCAGAGATACCACTAGCCATAGGAGCGCAGAGCGATGAAAAAGGGGATTATTCTGGCCGTGGTTGTCGGCGTTGGCATCCTGGCATTTTCTCAACGTATTGCCATCATCGAGGGGATCCTCGGGCGGGCCATGGTCGTGCAAATGGGCGCCAATACAATGGACGCGCTGGAAGACGGCCTGCATCTTGCGCTGTGCGGTGCCGGAGGCCCCATGCCCTCCCCCAAGGCGTCAGGTCCCTGCGTCGCCGTTGTGGCGGGCGAAAAACTGTTCGTTGTTGACGCGGGAACGGACGGGCTTCGCAACCTGCAACGGATGGCTTATCCCGTCGGCGAAATTGAGGCTGTCCTGTTGACCCACTTTCACTCCGATCACATCGACGGGCTGGGGGAATTGGGAACCATCCGCTGGGCCTCTGGCGATGTCTCTCACCCCCTGCCGGTGTACGGTCCTCCCGGGGTTGAGGGCGTCGTAGCGGGCTTCAATGCGGCCTATGGCCAGGACTTTATCTATCGGCACGAGCACCACGGGGACGCGGTGGCACCCCTGGCGGCGGCGGGGCTGGAGGCGTACCCCTTCGCCTTGCCCGAAATGGGGCGGCTTGAACCGGTTTATTCTGATGGTGACATCCGCATCGAGGCGCTGGTCGTTGACCATGCGCCCGTGGCACCCGCCGTAGGTTACAAATTTACCTACAGGGACCGCAGCCTTCTGATTACCGGCGACACGGCGCAATCAGACAATATTGTGGCACTGGCACAAGGGGTCGACCTCCTGGTGCACGAAGCCCTGGCGCCCAATTTGCTCAAAATGATGAATCAAGCCGCTGTGGCCAACGACAATCCTATCCTCGCTAAAATCTTTATAGACGTACTTGACTACCATGCCAGCCCCGTCGAGGCCGCAGAGACCGCCCGGGATGCCGATGTCGGGCATCTTCTCTACTACCACATCGTGCCACCCCTGCTTGTACCGGGCCAGGAAGCGGTCTGGCTCAATGGTGCAGGAGCGATCTTTCCCGAATACACGGTAGGCGAGGATGGCGTCGCGTTCTCCCTACCCGCCGGTTCTGACCGCATCGAGCAAACGGCTAAAGGGCTGTAGCCTCACCACCGATCTGATGGCAGTTCAATTGGGCCAGTATATATAGTCGTCTCCCACCACGAACGGCTCTGCCAACGTTTTATCAATGGCGATCGCCATCTCGGTTACCGCCGGGTACAGCGGCGCGCGCGCCCCCTCATGGTGCTCTGCCAGCAATCGCCTGAGCTCTGCCACCCGGTCAGGTCTCTCCTGTGCAAGATTGACCTGCTCACCGGGATCGACGGCCAGATTAAATAACCAGGTTTTCTCGGGACGTGCCAACACCTGCAGTTTCCAGTCGCCATGGCGAACCACCCGATAATGTCCGCTCTGCCAAAACAGGGTGTCACGGTCCCAAACTACACCCCTGTTTTGAGCCAGCGGCAGAATATTGCGCCCGTCAACGGCAACATTCCGAGGTAGCGATGCGCCGGCCGCTGCCGCAATGGTAGGGAAGGCGTCGATGTGGGTTACGGGCACGTCCGAGACAGTTTCCGCGGGAATCTGCGCGGGCCACTTGACGAACATGGGTACGCGTATACCCCCCTCAAACTGTGTGATTTTCCAGCCCCTGAAGGGCGCATTGATCTCTGAAAGGCCTATGTAGCCAGCACCGCCATTGTCACTGGTAAACACAACCACCGTATTGTCGGCCAGCCCAAGACGTTCCAATGTGGCATTGATTCGACCCACACTTCGATCCACCGCCCTGATCATGGCCGCGTACACCCGTAGACGATGCGGCTTGATGTCACCGACGGCTTCATAGTCTGCAACAGTAGCCTGCAGCGGCGTGTGTACTCCCCAATGCGCCAGATAGAGAAAGAAGGGGTGGTGTTGGTTGGCCTCGATGATCTTGATTGACTCGTCCGTCCAATAATCAGTGAGGTAACCCTTGGGCTCAAAGCGATCTTCCTCCACCGAATTAAAGCTATTGGCATAGCTCAACCCCGCCCACAGAAAGTGATCGATGGGATCGAAAGGAAGCTTGGCATTGACCACGCCGGGATCGTCCTCCGGCAGAAACAAGCCACTGGCCATCAGCAGGCTCTGATCAAAACCCTGTTCGTGAGCTGCCATACCGGCCCGGCGACCCAGATGCCATTTGCCAACATGAAACGTGGCGTATCCGGCCCCGCTGAGTACTTCAGCGATGGTCACCTCCCCGGGCGACAAACCCTGCAACTCGTAGGGCGGTTTGGCATCCTCGAGATCGGGGTAATACAAACTGTCTGGCAAGTCGGTTTCCATGTCGGCGCTGACACGCCTGACCAGCGGTACCATCCCAGCCGGTGTCGGCGTGAATTCAAATCCCGTGCGGGTTGGATAACGCCCCGTCATGAGCATGGCCCGGGACGGGGCACAGGTGCCGGCCCCCGAGTAAGACTGGGTAAATGTTGCCCCCGCGGCTGCGAGCTGGTCGATATGGGGCGTCGGTACGCGACCGTCCGCCACACCCCCACCGAAAGTCGATATATCGTTGTATCCCAAATCATCTGCCACGATGAGAATGATATTGGGTGGGCGCTCCCCGGGGGGCAATGCCGCAACCGCAGGCCCTTCCGCCCAGGGAAGATCGCGCGGCGGCGCCACGTCGTACTGGGTGGCTGTCCGAAACTTGACCAATTTGAGTAACAGCGCTGTCTGGTTGACGTAAGCGAGCCCCCCACCCACGACCACCACCACAACACAACCGAGAAAAAACTTTTTCAACACAGACCGACCCCTGTTCAAACGCGAGCGCTGGGGCAACTCACCCCTGCAGTCACAGAGGAATATAGCGACGAAAACAGCAGCATCGCTCATCTTGTTACCACCACACTGGCAGCAGCTAACTATTGGCAGTTAATATGCCAACATATTACCAGTCGCCCGTTGATCTGCAAGCCGCAACCGGTCCATCGATACAGCACCCGCCACGCATTCAAAATTAACTGCCAGACGCTGCCGCTATCGCCTCTCTGAGCGCCTCAATAACGATTTGGGCCGCGGGTGAGGCCGTGACACCCCGACGCGTAATGATGCCTATTTCCCGTTTGACGGTGGGGTTTTTCAGGGGAATGAAACGCAACGTTGAAACGCTGTCCTGAAACGCCAGCCGCGGCAGGGTGGTGTAAGCCGTTCCCGTCTCCAGCATGGCCACAATCGAAATCATTTCCGAAATATAGATTCTGCTGTCCGGGAGAAGATTCCCAGCCGGTGTGGTCTCAAGCAAGCGAGAGGTCCCGTTGCGAATCATGGCCTGACCGATCAGGTCTTGCCATCGCAAGCTGTTCGCATCTGCCAGCGGGTGCGTATGGTGGCAGACCACGCCAACCTCATCCGCCAACAGCGGTGCAAACTCGAGGTCGTCGGCCTCGCCCCACAGGGCGCTGACACCAAACTCCACCTCCCCGGTTCGAACCATATCTGCCACGACATCGGCCGGGCCGTCGTGGAGCACGATTTCCAGGGAAGGGTAACGACGCAGGAACTGGTTGAGGACCGAAGGCATATAGCGGCGGGCCACCGAGGGCGCTGTCACCACCTCGACCCGACCACTGCGCTGATTCACCACATCATCGAGGTCCTTGAGGACTCGGTCGTGGACACCCAGCAACTCACGGAAGCGGGGTATACAGATCTCACCGAAAGGGGTGAGCCCACCCGCACCCTGCCTTTCGAATATGGGTGCTCCCAAGCCATCCTCCAGCTCCCTGACCCCCAGTGACAGGGCCGGCTGCGTCCGATGCAGGCGCTTCGCCGCCGCCTTGAAACCGCCATCGTCGAGGACCGCAAGTACGTAACGCAGCTGCTGGAGTTTGAGACCCTTCATAATAAGTTTTTCTAATTTTTAAATTGGAATTATTAATTTTCCTTATTCTAGGACTAACCCTACCATCTCGGCTACCTTTATCGACCATCCATGATCCTAAACTGGAGCCTTTCATGTCAGAACCGCATGCCCTGTACATCGACGGTAACTGGGTCAACACCCCTGAAACCGTGGCCAATATCAATCCCTCCGACACCGATGATGTCATCGGCCACTACGCACAGGCCGATGCGACGCAGGTGGAAGACGCCATTACAGCCGCCAACCGCGCCGTACAGCAATGGGGCCAGTCTCCCCTGGAAACCCGCTACCAGGTGTTGACGGCCATCGGCAACGAGTTGATTGAACGCAGCGGCGAATTAGGTGAACTCCTGGCGCGTGAGGAGGGTAAAACCCGCGCGGAGGGTGTGGGCGAAGTCTATCGTTCAGGACAGTTCTTCCACTACTTTGCCGCTGAAGTGCATCGCCAAATCGACGACCGGGCGGAATCCGTTCGCCCCGGCATTGAGATTGAAACGCGGCGGGAACCGGTTGGCGTCGTCGTCATCATCAGCCCATGGAATTTTCCCATGGCAACGGCGGTATGGAAAATAGCGCCCGCCCTCGCCTTCGGAAATAGCGTCATTTTCAAGCCCGCCAATCTGGTACCTGCCAGCGCATGGGCCCTGACTGAAATCATTGCCCGACAGAGCGCCCTGCCCGCCGGGGCTTTCAATCTGGTCATGGGTTCGGGCAGCAAAGTGGGCAATACACTGATCAACAGCGACCGGATTCACGCCGTCAGCTTCACCGGATCGCTGCCTGTGGGCCGACAGGTCGCCTCGGCAACTGCCGCGAATCTCGTCAAATGCCAGTTGGAGATGGGGTCCAAAAATGCCCTGATTGTGGCCGCGGATGCCGACCTCGAGGTGGCCGTTAACGCCGCATTCGTGGGCGCCTACAGTGGCACGGGACAGAAGTGCACGGCCTCGTCACGACTGATCGTGGACGCCAGCCTGCACGATGAATTTGTTGAGAAACTGCAGGCGAAAATATCGGCCACCCGCGTCGGCCATGCCCTGGAAGACGGCGTCGATATGGGGCCCGTGGCATCGGAGGCGCAGCTTGAGTCCAATCTGGCCTGGATCAAGCGGGGCGTGGATGAGGGGGCGCAGCTGTTGCAGGGCGGCGAAAGACTGACCCTCGATCAACCGGGCTACTACATGTCGCCGGCGCTCTTTATCGAAACCGACAACGCAATGGCCATCAACAGAGAGGAATTGTTCGCACCGATTGCCAGTGTGATCAGGGCGCAAAACTACGAACACGCCCTTGAGATTCTGAACGACACCGAGTTTGGTCTAACCGCGGGCATCATCACCCAATCCCTTGCGCTGGCCACAGACTTCAAGAAGCGGGCTGTCAGTGGCTGTGTCATGGTTAACCTGCCGACGGCAGGAACCGACTACCATGTGCCCTTCGGCGGGCGAAAAAATTCAAGCTTTGGACCCCGCGAACAGGGTCAGTACGCTCGGGAGTTCTACACCACTGTCAAAACCACCTATATTCAGCCCTAACCAGCGGGAGGAACCCATGAATCCAGCCTGGACCGTCATTGATGGACTGCAGTACTCCGCCTGGTCTCGCGATGTCTTCGAGCAGATGCAGGCCGGCGGGCTTAATGCTGTCCACGTCACCGTCGCCTATCACGAAAATACCCGTGAAACCCTGACCCGGCTCGGCGAGTGGAATGCCCGATTCGAGGCCTTTCCAGACCTGATTCGTCCGGTTTACGAGCCCTCGGATATTCAACGGGCAAAGCAGGAAGGCAAGGTCGGCATTATCTTTGGCGCACAAAACTGCTCACCTATCGAAGACGAGATCCGGCTGGTGGAAATCATGCGGCGCATGGGCCTGATGATCATGCAGCTGACTTACAACAACCAGAGCCTGCTCGCCTGTGGCTGTTATGAGGAAGAAGACAGCGGCCTGACCCGCTTTGGTAAGCAGGTCATACGCGAAATGAACCGTGTGGGCATGGTGATTGACATGTCCCACAGCGCGGAACGATCGACGCTTGAGGCCATTGCATACTCCGAGCAGCCGGTGATCGTCTCCCACGCCAACCCCAGCCACTTCCATCCAGCGCTGCGCAATAAATCTGATCGCGTTATCGACGCAGTGGCCGACAACGAGGGCCTGCTCGGTTTCTCCCTCTATCCTTTTCATCTTAAGAACGGTCCCGAGTGCACGCTGGATGACTTCTGCGACATGGTGGCCTGGACTGCCGACCGCATGGGAATCGACCGTATTGGCCTGGGCTCGGACCTGTGCCAGAACCAGCCCCAAAGCGTGCTGGAGTGGATGCGCAACGGTCGCTGGTCCAAAGCCATGGATTACGGTGAAGGGTCCTCTGCCAATGCCGGATGGCCCGATGCGCTGACCTGGTTCCGTGACAGCCGTGATTTCCCCGGGATTGCAGCTGCGCTGCAGTCCAAAGGTTTCAGCGACGATGAACTGGGTAAAATAATGGGGGGCAACTGGGTCGACTTGCTCACCCGCGTGGCACAACCCGCGCCCAACAACGCGGTCAACGTCGAGGACGCTGCATGATCGATGCGGTCATGCAGGCTGCCCGTATGGCTCCGTCACTGCGGCCTGCAGGTTTGGTCATGGATCTCCAGCGACTGGGAACCCTGGTCCCGAGCCGACTCAGCTTTGCCCGTAGCCTGATGCGCCAGATGGGCAGACAGCGATGGCGAATTACACAGCAGCATTTCGGCCTGGACGCTGACGGCTACGGCGAAGTGATCTATCGGGTACAAACACCCCACGGGCGCTACCACGTTGTCATTTTTTCGCAGCCCCTCGAGGATGAACAACGCACCGACCGCGTCATTGCGAACGCCTGGGACGTGACCTTCGGCTTGGTAGAAGGTGACGTCGAGGACTCGCTGTTCACCACGCTGGCAGAGAATATCCCGCTGCAGGAAGCCGGGCGGCAGCACCCTCGCCTGCTGGTCATCTCACGGGCAAACAAGAGCCTGCGCAACTTCGAAATCTTTGTTCAGGCTCTTGCCCAGGGCCTCCAGCCACCGGCACAGGCCATACAGGAGGTTGGCTACCTTTACCGAACCACCGCGGTCTATGGCAACGGCAAGTTTGGCATCGCTGACTATGGACGACTTCGGAACAACCCAGACTTCCGCTATCCCTTCTCTGCACAAATGACAGCTGTCTATGTGCTTCGGCAATTTTCCATTGATCAGGCGGAGCACCTTGCACGCGTTCAACGCCCCGATACGGCGGTCGCCCTGGCGCCTGAACTGCGACGCTACCTTGGCATCGGCAACTCGACGGGGCTTGGCATGGCACCGTTTCTGATCCGCCATCCGCAGTTAATCAGCCAGTGGATCCATGCCCGGGAGCAGGCACTTGCCACAGCCAAAGCACAAGTGCCCTCGGAAGCAAGCCGACAGCGGCTGTTGTCGCTGTGTATCCGGGCACGTCAATACCTGATTGAGACCGATATCGAGGACGTCGACCAGGCTGCACGTAACGCCATCGCCGTGACTGAACTGGGCGATATCCTACCGTGGATTGAACAGGTAACCCTTGAGGAAGGTCTGTGGCAACAACTGGCTGACTGGTCCGAGGCCGCGCTCTCAGTGGACACTCAGGAACTTCTGAATACGCTGTTAATCGAGCTGTATCCAGAGTCTGTTGACATGCTCGAGGATGCCATGGCGGTGGAGGAAAAACTCGAGCTGGTCCCGGACATGCCGCTGGTACAACTGAAACAGGTGATCGAAACACAGTTCGACTGGGCACTGGCAGAGGACTTCGATGCCCCGGAAGCTCGATACTGGTTCTGGTATCAATCCATCGAGAAGGAGGAGCCAAGGCTTGGCGTTCGTGGGGTGGACCCCGGTGAGGCCAAGGAGCTTCCCCTGGCTGTTGCACCTCGAGTTCAGCGCAGCTACCGGGCTATTACAGCGTTCCTCGAGGACAACCCCAAGGCACTCACGATTGATTTTCTGCTGGCTCAACCCAAATTTATGGAATGCATCCGCCGCATCCAGACAATGGCCGCTCACACCTATGGAGAAATTCAGGCCAATCTCTGGCATCAGGACATGAAGCCCATGCACCTGCTGCGCACCAAACTCTCATTTCTCGGCGCCAATCGCTTCGATCCACGCGGCGACCGCTGGGTGAGGGTGACCTTTTTCCAGGGCGCACCGCTGATCGACGAACTCAATACAGAACCCACCAATCTCTATGCATTCGATGACTGGAGCTACGCCCTGGCACCTTCTGAAGGGAGCGAACAGCCGCAGAAAAAGGAGTCGTGTGAAAGTCTCCTTTAACGAACTGCAGGGCCTGTCACGTAAGGCGTTTATTGGCATTGGCTTTGCGGAAGGGCACGCGGATGACGCGGCGGACATGGTCACCTGGATGGAGAGTTACGATCTCAGCGGTTTGGAGGCACTGAACAAAGGCCTCGAGCACCTGATTGAAACCAATCCCGATACGCTACCTGAAATCCTTTACCAGGACGGCGATCTCGCTGTGGTGGACGGTCATAACCTTAGCGTATTGCGGGCCAGCAACCTGGCATTGGAACTGGCGTTCGCCAAAGCCCGTTCCCGAGGCCTGTCGGTGATCAAGATTCGTCGCTGCCGGCAACGGCAACTGATCATGGGCTATCTGGCCCGGCTGTCGGCCCGGGGCATGAACGTGACCGCATTCTGGCGCAATGCCCATCGCCCCCTGACCGAGCAGGTCGTCGGCTTCCGGGCCAACTCCACCGTGCCTTCCATCAGGGTCTATGCGGTAGAAGAGGTACCCGAAGAAAATGCACCCAACGATGGCATCACGCTGATCATGGCCAACCACGTCGATCTACTGCCGACGATGCGCTCCGATTACCGCTATGACCTGCTGGCTAAGCATGAAGAGTCAGACTTGCTCGCAGTCCGGGAGCGCGCCATGAGCTCCGGAATTGAAGTCGCACCCGAACTGTGGCTTCGACTCAAGGAGCTGGCACAAATCACTTTGGTGGAGTCATTCGATGCGTCGCGGCTCGGCGCAGGGCCGGCCGAGTGAGCGTCATGAACAGGGCTGGGCAGGTCCCCGGTAGCCTGGCCATACCGTCAATCAAGGCAGCTTTCTGTAGCTGGCTGACCACCGACGCAGGGGGCAACCGACTGTGACTGCAGAAAAGACCACGCTCACGGGCGCTCCGCGCCGCGTCACCACCCTGTCAGCGCTGTTTGTTTGCGCGTTTTTGGGCCTGTTTTTTGTCGACGCCCAGCTCTTTGCTGAAGTGGTTGACCGGTCATTTGGCTGGAGTGCGCGGTACTTTGGTTTGTTTTGGCAACTGCTGATGATCGCCAACTTTGCTGTGGCCCTGTTTGTGGCGACGCGGCCCTACGCCCGTGCCCGGCTGGGCGACAGGGACAGCCCTGAATTTCCTGCCTTCCAATGGATCGCCATGGTGCTGTGCACCCTGCTGGCAGGTGGGGGAGTTTTCTGGGCAGCCGCAGAACCGGTAGCCCACTTCGTGAGCATGCCTCCGCTTTTCAGCCATATCACCTCGGGTACTGCGGAAGCTGTTCCTTTTGCACTGGCACAGTCCTTCCTGCACTGGGGTTTTCTGGCCTGGTCGATCCTGGGCAGCCTCACTGCAGTTGTCCTTATGCGACTTCATTATGATCACGGTCTTCCCC
>JAKMEU010000070.1 GCA_022425845.1 Luminiphilus sp.
GCGCAGGGGGGAGGACTCCTTTACCGGACATGCCACCCACGCCGTTGCTGAGGACGGGAGCGCCATGGGATTCCGTGTAGCCCGGGCCCACCGTGTTGATGGCGCAGAGACCATCTGCCCCAGCGTCCAGTGCGGCCTGGCCTATCTCGCTGATGTTGGCCACATTGGGCGTCAGTTTCGGGATCACGGGTTTGCCAACAGCTGTTTTTACCGCGCTCACGATCTGCCCAACCATCTTCGGGTCCTGACCCATAGCCATTCCGTAGCCGCTGGCGTGGGGACAGGACAGATTGAGCTCGAAACCATCCGCAACGGGTTCCAGGATCTTGGCGACAGCAACAAACTCTTCGATGCTACCGCCAAAAATGGAGACGAGCAGAAAGCGGTCGGTTGGAACCTCGACCTGGCGGAGGCTCTCCAGTGATGCCCGGGCCCCTGGATTGGTGAGCCCCACCGCGTTGACGAAACAGCCCGGTGCAAACTGGCTGTACACGGGCTCACGGTTACCCAGGCGTGGTTCCAGCCCAATACTCTTGGTGGTGATGACGCCGACCTCGGGCATGTCCCTGAGGACGCGCTGGATAATACTTGGTGCGGTCGTCACGATGCCTGATGGAATCGTGAAGCGACCACTCAGGGTCTTGCCCAGAAATGAAATCGGCATCGAAGGCTACTCAGAGGTTTGGGACATTATACGCTGTGAGGATCACGTCCCACAAAACGTCCTGTGTACAACCTCCCCGGGTTCCGGTGAAGCCGCGAACTGCCCGTCGCCGTCATCCCAGGTGAAGGGTTTTTGCCAGCGCTCATTCAGGGTGTGCATCAGGCCATAATCGCCACCCTCCGCGGCGGCAATTGCTTGCGCTACCCAGTGGTTGCGGGGCACCACGACGGGGTTGGCGGCCATCATCCGGCTCAGGCTGTCGGGTGATGCGTTGCGGCGCCTCTGTTGCCACGCCTCAAGCCATTCCAGGAGTCCCTCACTGGGGCTGAACAGTTGTGGCAGCGGAGTGTGTTGCAGGCTGTCGTGGGCAGTTTCTGTCAGCCAACGGAAGGCGAGGGTGAAATCAAGCCCGTCGTCCTCGAGTTGCTTAAAAAATGCCTCAATCAGGGGTTTATCGTCGTCGCGCATGGCGTCGAGGCCAAACTTTGCGGCGAGGTGGGCAGCATAGATACCGCTGAACTGTTCCGGGAAACGGTCGACTGTGTCCTGGGCCAGCTTCAGGGCGACCGCCTCATCGGGATGGATCAGGGGTAAGAGGCATTGCGCCAACACGCTGAGATTCCAGTGAACGATGCCTGGCTGGTTGCCGAACGCATAGCGACCGCCCGAGTCGATACTGCTGAATACCTGCCCGGCTGCAAATTTGTCCATGAAAGCGCAGGGACCGTAGTCAATGGTTTCGCCGCACAGCAGCATGTTGTCGGTGTTGAGTACGCCGTGAATGAAGCCAATGCTCTGCCAGCGGGCGACCAGACCGGCGAGTGCCTTGCCCACCTCCTCAAGTAATACCTGAGCGTGGGTCGTACTGGCGTTTTGTTGCCGGGCTTTGATGAGTGCCGAAGAATAATGTCGCTCGGTGGCGTAGCGCACCAGCTCTTCCAGCCCCTCACCCTGGCGCGTCATGGCAAAAAATTGGACGGTGCCTATTCTCAGGTGGCTGCTGGCGACGCGGGTCAATACGGCGCCGGGTTCCAGCTGTTGCCGGTACACCGGGTCACCGGTTGCAATGGCCGCCAGGGCCCGGGTGGTGGGTACCCCCAGCGCATGCATGGCCTCACTCAGGAGGTACTCGCGTACCACAGGCCCAACCGGAGACCGGCCATCGCCCCCTCTGGAGTAGGGGGTTGGGCCCGCTCCTTTCAGTTGTATATCAAACAGGTTTCCCCGCGTATCCCGCCACTCACCCAGCAAGAGCGCGCGCCCGTCCCCGAGTTGGGGGTTATAGCTGCCAAACTGATGTCCCGCATAAACCGTCGCGCTGGGTCGCGAGCCCTCAAATTCACCATTGCCAGCCAGGGTAG
>JAKMEU010000085.1 GCA_022425845.1 Luminiphilus sp.
TCCCGGCACTGTTATCACCTATACGCTTGTTTACAGTAACAAGGGGACCGCGACTGCATCGGGCATCCTCCTTGCGGAAAGCCTACCCCCAAACGTAACGTACATCGCTAATTCTGCCAGCACCACACCCACGCGCATTACCGGGAAACTACTGGAATGGTCTCTTCCCGACCTCGACCCGGGACGCAAGGAATTCGTCACCTTCAAGGTACGGGTCAACGACGACCTGCGTGACGGAACCGTGCTATCCAACCAAGCCGTGATTTCCAGCAACAGCACGGCGAAGACGGGCAGCAATACGGTCGTCATTGACGTCACGAGCAAGCCCGATCTGGTGGTCAGCAAAAGTTTGAATGGCGTCACCCTGGCGGCGCCCGGGCAAACGCTGTCCTGGGATATCTCGGTGGAGAACCGCGGCTCAGACACTGCCTCGAACGTGTTCATTACAGACACGCTCCCCCTGAACACGAGTTGGGTGGATACGGGGTCAGGATCCCACGTCGGTGGCGTCGTGACCTGGGGGCCATTCACTCTGGCACCCGATACCAGCATCACGGTCCACCCCAAGGCGACGGTGGCCAACCCACTGGCCAATGGCACGTTGCTGGACAACAAAGTGGAAGTGACAGGCGACGACAGCAGCGCAAATCCACTCCCCACCCTCAGCAAGAATCAGGTAACGCCGGTAGTGAGCAGCCCAATTCTTGAAATCGATATCGATGTTGACAAGCCCATTATCTCAGCAGGAGATGGTGCGCTTTACACCATCGTCATCCGCAATGTGGGCAACGATATCGCCCATGACGTCGAAGTGGCGGCTACTCTGCCCACTGGTGGCATACCACAAATCGTTGATCACGGTGGCAGCTTTACGCCCGATGGTGCCTTTGCTCTTTGGCAAATCGGTAGCCTGCCCCCCGCCGGCTCCATCACGCTACAATTTTCGGCCGGAATCCCGGTAGGAACGCTAAATGGCAGTACCGAGCTGGTCGTGGCTGGCATCGAAGGAAGTAACGCTGGATACGCCGGAGACGTGGCGGTGAGCCTCGTTGCGAGCTCGCCGGGGCTCCGTCTCGACAAAACCGGACCCAACAGTGTCGAGGCGGGGGAGCTTATTACCTGGACGCTGCCGTACAGCAATTTTGGTAACACGGCGGCAACGGGCCTGATACTCAGGGATACCTTACCACCGGGAACGACCTTTGAAAGCGCCAGTAGTGGTGGCGCAGAAACCTCGAGCGGATCAGGCATTGTGGAATGGAATTTAGGCTCTTTAGCTGCTCAAAGCGGGGCTTCGGTGAACCTGGTTGCGAGAGCAGATTCGGGCATTGCCAGCGGTACTGTGATCAACAATACGGCCAAACTTTCAGCCAGCAATGCGCCATCGGCTTCCGCCAGTGCCTCTGTAATTGAGCGCAGTCACACCGAGTTGGACGTGGAGATCACAGCCGCTGCTGACCCCATCCAGGCCGGCGATACCGAAACCCTCACCGTTAACTGGGGCAACATCGGCAATCAGGACACCACCAACGCCGTTATTACCGCAAGCATCCCACCCGATTCAGACCTTGAAGGCACGCCAACCAGCGGCGGTACCCGGGTGGGCAGAACGGTTCAATGGTCGGTCGCTGATCTTAATGCCGGCGACACCGGCAGTGCGACCTTCACGGTACGGACGGTAGCGCCCCTTAATAATGGCACCCGCCTGACCAGCGTGGCCGACATCAGTGCGGACGACGGGCTACCCGACTCGGACTCAGATGATTTCATGGTCAGCAGCTCACCGATTTGGATCAAGGCCAAGACACCCGACGCCACCAGCCTGGTGCCGGGCAACTTCGTTACCTTTGATATCGACCTCATTAACCTGGGTAATGAAAATGCCACCCAGGTGTCCGTGGTCGATAACCTACCCCCAGGACTTAAGGTTGACAGTGCAGGGCAATCCGGCGTCGTGGATACCACGGCCAATACCGTCACCTGGACCCTTGGCACGGTGGCTCCCAACGCTCCCGTCACACTGACGGTGCGCGCCCGGGTGTTGGCAGCGAATACAACGTTGGTCAACACCGCCACGGTGAGCAGCTTCGAGTTACCCGATGTAGTTGTTACGGGCAGTTTGCGTTCAGGTGCCCAACCACCCGTTCCGGTGCTACCCAGGGATATTTACCTCTGGCTGTTGTTGGCGGCAATGGGGCTAATAGCGTGGCGATACCAGCTTCGGTCTCAGCGGTTCAGGGACATCAGATAAGCCGCACCGCCTGGGACGGGGTTGGCGCCTAAACGCCCAGCCACTGATGGGGCAAGCAAGAGCCGGGTGGCTGCACGGTTAAGGCTTAAGGTGCTGGAAACGCCAGCAATGGTGAATGTCAGGGCGCCGGCTGAAATCCTCCGGAATGGTGTCCGCCGTGATGTCGGCCACGCGATAGCGACTGGCCAGTTCTTCCGCCAGCTGGAAACGCCTGTGATTGTTGGAGAAGTACAGCGTACCGTCCTCGTTCAGCACCGCCATCGCCGCATCTATCAGGACGGCATGGTCCCGTAAAATGTCCAGGGTGCCCTCGGTGGCCTTGGAGTTGGAAAAAGAGGGGGGATCGAGCAATACCAAATCGTACTTGCGCCCACAGCTTTGCAACCACTTCAGACAATCTGCCCGCTCTGCCCGGTGTTGGCGATCGGACAAGCCGTTCAGGGCAAGATTTTCCCCAAGCCACGCGAGGTACGTATTGGAGAGGTCAACACTGGTAGAGGTCGCGGAACCCCCCAGCGCCGCTTGGACAGTCGCGGACCCCGGGTAGCAGAATAAATTCAGGAAATGCCTACCCTTTGCCTCCTCCGCCAGACGCAGGCGCAGGGGCCGGTGATCCAGAAACAGGCCGGTGTCGAGGTAATCGTGCAGGTTTATCAGTAGACGGGCCTTCCCTTCGGTCACCGTCAGTCGTTCGCCCTTCTGCCCCTGCCTGGTGTACTGCTGCGTGCCCCGCTGCCGCTCCCGGCGCTTGGCCGCAATGGGCTGACCCGGATCCAGCGCGCAGAAGACCCGCACGGCAGCCAAGGCCTCATCAAAACGCTGCTGGGCCGCCTCCTCACTGATAGTCCTGGGCGGTGCATACTCTGCGATGTGGGGCGTGCCTTCGTAAAGATCAATCGCAACCGCATATTCAGGCATGTCCGCGTCGTACAGGCGGTAGCAGCTGGTAGCACTTTTAGCCAACCAGGACTTCAGTCGCCGTTGATTTTTGTTGAGTCGGTTGAGCAACATCCGTGCCCCATCCGTCAGGGATTCTTCCCCGCTCTCCCCATGGCGATCACCCGAGGTCTCGGGCGCGGCATCCATGTTCCTGTTTGAAAGATGGTTATCGGCCGATAAATTAAACATCAGCAGTTGAATATCGATCGCGCCATTATTGAGGGCGTATTGTTTGTGGCTACGCAGACCAATGGCCCGGCCCAGATCCCTGTCCGCCGTCAGGATACCGGCGCGCCAGCCCTGAAACTCCCGATGCATCACCTGCCCCAATTCGCGATAGAGCAGCTTCATGGCCGCAGGCTCACCCAGCCGTTCTCCCCAGGGCGGATTGCACACAATCAGGCCCTCAGGCATCGCTCGATGCGTGGGTCGCGTCAGGGTATTGAGCGCTTTGGGTCGGACCCTGACCAGGGACTCCAACCCAAGGGCTGTAATACTGCTTTCTGCACGGCGAATTGCGCGGATATCACCATCGTATCCCCGTAATTCAACCCCTTCGGGTGCAGGCCGGTGCCGATTGACTGCGTCAGCTTTGATGGCGCGCCACTGCTCAGGTTGATGACCCAGCCAGCCATCAAAGCCCCACCGAGCGCGATCAAGCCCGGGGGCTCGATCCATCGCCATCATCGCCGCCTCGATCAAGATGGTGCCCGAGCCACACATGGGATCAATCAGGGGCTGACCAGCAGCCAGCGACTGCAGCCAGCCCGACCGAATCAGCACGGCCGCGGCCAGGTTTTCCTTGAGCGGGGCCTTCCCGGGGTCCGAACGATAACCTCGCTGATGAAGACTGGTGCCGGAAAGGTCGATACCCACGGTTACGCGCCCACGATGCAAACGCACATTAATCCGAAGGTCAGGGGATCGGGTGTCGACGTTGGGTCGCTCCAGTCCCCGGCTGCGAAAAACATCAACAACGGCGTCCTTGCAGCGTTGGGCGCCGAACTGTGTATTACGAATGCCTTCAGAGCGCCCTGAAAAATCTACAACGAGACTGCTTCCCGGCGCCAACTGCTCATGCCAAGGCAGATTTGCGATCCCCGCATACAGGTCATCCGCATCACTCGCCGCAAACTCGCTGAGCTGTAAAATGATCCTGTTGGCCAGGCGACTGTTCAGACAGGCGCGATAGCCCACGCCCAGACCGCCACTGAAGGTTACCCCGGCGACTGTTTCCCTGACATCGGAAGCGCCAAACCCTTCAATTTCGGGTACCAGAAGGCTGCCCAAGCCCTTCGGGCTTGTTGCGATAAACCGAAGGGAGGTCAAAGCCCCCCCTGCTCAATGGCAATGATGCGACCCAGTATGTTCCGCCATTGTGCGTACTGCTCCTCAAGGGTTCCGGCAAGACGCACCACGCTCTCTCCCGTATCCAAAACCGTGGGCGCCGTCTCGTTGTCAAATCCAGTCGCCAGTTCGAACAGGTCCTGCTCCTGAATCCGAACCGATCGATAGGCAGAATAGACCTGCTGCATCGCAGCAAAACTGCCTTGATCTGCTTTTAGCTCGCGCCCTGCCGCCCGCGCGGTATAGGATTCCAGATACTCGGCCTGCTCGAGGCTGGAACGGCGCCAAAGCCTGTACGTCGGACCCAGTTCACTGCGCAGATCAACGTATTGCTCATCGACGGTGTCAATGAACAACGCCTCCTGGTTCCGGATGCGGTCAATACGCGCCAACATGGGATCGTTGTCTGCCGGTAGGCGCTGCAACCCAATGGTGCCGCCCTCTTCTACAAGGTAAGACGAAAACGCGGCAGGCGCGAGTTCCTCCGCATAGCGCAGATCGGCCACCCTCATCAGCCTCTCAATGTCATTTACAGCGACATCCTGAAAAGCCGACACCAGGCGGTTGGCAATGGCTATGAACAGCGGTCGAAAAGGCTCAGAACGGGTATCGAGATAGTCATTCGCAGCAGCGACACCGTGAAACCGTTCCTCGAGCAGCAGTCGATTGCTTGAATCAACAGCACTGATAGCCAGGACAAAATCCCTGCCATCCGAGTGCAAAATCGTACCGGTGACGGTCACGGCCGCGAACTGGCTGGGCGCAGGTAGCACACGCACGGCCCCCCACTGTCCCGACTCGGTCAGAATATCCCTGAGGTACGCTGCGGCCAGGCGCGCCTCTACCGAGCGCAGCTTATCCCGGGCATCCTTCGCATCAGGATTGCGAATTCCGTCATCAAAAACGACAACTCCGACTTCAAGTGGCAGGGGCTGCTCTCGATTAGTGAAACGGTTTGCTGCAACGGGGTCTGGCCACTCCGCGCGACCGCTGTCTCTCGAATCCATGTCGATACCGGGCAGACCCGTCGTTGACTCCCTGGGGCTGCTGCAGCCTGCGAGGATAAGTACGAGTAAAGGCACGCACACCGCCAGCGCTCTCCATGAAACCGTCATGATTCGGGTTTCTCGGTGGTACAAACAGTGCCTTTGGTCAGCGTCTGCGTACAGCGATAACCCGCCTTGCTGGGGTCAAAACGTGAGTAGACCCGATTGACAATGAAGGGCTCTCTGACCGTTGGTGAATAGACGGCCGTCTGCAGCACAATTGAATCAGCCAGCGCTGAGCGGGTGACACGATGCCGAATCGAGAGTCCATCGGGTAGAGAAATATCGAAAAACAATTGATGCCCGTCCCAGCCGCACTGCTCAATGCCGAACGGAGTTTGGGTCACCGTCGGGGGTGGGCGATCGGTGACACAGATCAGTGCGAAGCTGTTCTCCCGCTTAATACGCACCGTATTGTCGGTCTGTATGACCTCTAGAAGTTCCGGGGCTGTGATGATCTCCGCCATTTCGGCCAGCGCGAGTAAATCTCGGCCCGACGCCATGGGGCTACCCGAGTAGCTCTGTCCTCGCTCTGCGGCCCGGGCGCGCCTCTCGGCCTCCTGCTGCAACTGTCGAATGATCGTATTGAAGCGGCGTTGGATATTATCGCTGCGGGCATAATCCACCTCCCAATTGCCTGTCATATCAATAGGATCAGCAGGCGCATAGCGCGCGGGCTTGGGTCCCTCAGACTGGCAGCCCGGTAACACGAGGACGAGGAGCAGTATGAAGCTGAAACGTCTCATTGCAGGCGGCATATTGTTAAGGTTCCCGACCGTGCCGGGGCGGTAAACACGCTACCTGGAGCGCGGGCTGATGGGCGTGAATGCTCTGGTGTCAGTGTCTCTACAGGAGGAATCAGACCCGACGCAATGGCAATGGCGGTGCCAGAAGCCGACCGCGCGTAATCACTCGTTGCAGGAAACGGGCCTGACCCAGCGACCAGACCTTCAGCGTCGTGGTGGCTGACTTGGAATGTTGCAGCCAGACCTGCTTCGGGCTGACGGGCATTTAAACCGGCAAGGTACAAGAGAAACCCCCTGTAGGGTGTGGGCAACTGGACAAGTCGGAGCTTACTGAGGTTGCGCCACGCCCCAAATATTGAAACCCGCCACGCGAGGCGTGCCCGGCAGGTACATTTGCTCAACGGAATTCAGGCTGAACCCATTGCCGCCAATGATATCCGTGATGTTGCGGTTCAGATTGCAACCGCCGAACAGTTTTTTCCAAACCGGGTTGATGCGTTGCTGCCACCGAGCAACTGCTTCGTCAGGGGCACGCCCGTGCTCACAAAACACCAGTTTTCCAGAGGGACGCAGAACGCGCCGCGCCTCCCTCACCGCGGCCTCGGGGTCAGGAATGGTGCACAGCGAGAAGGTCAGCAGCACCGTATCAAAACTGGCGTCTTCAGCGGGTATATCCTCAGCAGAGCCCGCTTTGAATTCGACATCGAAGGGTACGGCCCGCACACGGGGCTTGGCCAGGCGCCACGACTCCTCGCAGGGATCGATCCCCACGACGCGCTCTACATGGC
>JAKMEU010000109.1 GCA_022425845.1 Luminiphilus sp.
TGGGCAGCCCCCACGGGGTTGCTCCTGGGTCTCGCAAAATGATGGTTTTCGGATATGGCGACCCAACTGTCGAACCGGAGCCGGGTGTGCAACACCTGCAAGGGCCACGGGCAGATTTTCCCGTCGCCCGAAAACCGCGCGGATTATCGCACGAATTGACTCTCGCTGCGCTATCGCGAAGACAGTAATCTTTGGCAATTCCCGGCGGCGCATCGTCACCCTTTGGCCTGGCTCTGCAGCTGTCCTCATGGCGACGAGCGCGCCGCTCGTCGTGCTTGCAATGCAGCGTGTCGATGGGCGTTTTAGCTGGGCAGCGCCTTGCGCCAGGGCCTGATGAGAACGCTCTCAAACAAATGGGCCTGACCATAGGGATCGGCGTCACAGAACGCCTGGGCATCCTGTAGCGTCGGGAATTCCATGATCAGCATTGAGCCCACCATGTTGTTTTGATCATCCATAAACGGTCCGGCCATGATAAGTTGCTGTTCAAAGTCCTTGAGATAACTCAGATGAGCCTCTCGGTTCTTCAGCCTGACGGCGAGATGATCGGGTTTATCCTGACAGTCAATAACAAAGAGCATGGCCAATTCCCTGGATTAGAGGCCTGATTATCCCCTATGGGCGGAGAAAAATGCCCGGGCCATTGGAAAATTCATGACAGCCAGTTGTTTTCATATCGTTTTGCATCAGCCGGAAATTCCACAAAATACGGGCAGCATTATTCGTTTGTGCGCGAATACGGGTGCTGAGTTGCATCTTGTGGGGCCCATGGGCTTTGTCATGGAGAATGCGCGGCTTCGTAGAGCGGGTCTCGATTACCATGAGTTTGCCAACGTCAGAGAGTGGCAAGCTCTCGAATCTTATATTGAGGCCTTCCCCGGGAGGCGCCTGGTAGCCGTGGAGACGTCTGGGCGTCGTTTCCACTCTGACTTTGAGTTCTCGAGTGGGGATACCCTGCTTTTTGGTTCGGAGACGAAGGGCCTGCCGCAGGCGGTACTGGAGGAGTTACCTGAGCAATCTGTTATCAGGCTCCCCATGCTGCCCGAGCGCCGCAGCCTGAATCTTGCCAATGCGGTGTCTGTTGTTGTCTATGAAGCCTGGCGCCAGACAGGCTATGAGGGAGCCGTTTGAGTCCGATGGCGACGGAAGCGGACAGCACTGAGGCCGCCGCGGAGCGGAGTGAGTACAGAGCCCCAGGCTTACCGGCGGTTCGCCCCAGGGAGGCGTCTACACTGATCATCGTTCGGCAGGATCAGGAGCCCAGGGTGTTGATGGGAAAGCGCGCCGCAGGTCACCGATTTATGCCCAATAAGTTTGTGTTTCCCGGCGGGCGATTGGACCTCATTGATCAGCGCTTGCGCGTGCCGGGGGACCTGAGCCCGCCGGTCATCAAGCGTCTCAACAAGAAAACCCGTCGCGACGTCTCTGGCAACAAGCTGCGCGGACTGGCACTCGCCGCCATTCGGGAAACCTACGAGGAGACGGGTCTCATCATCGGCCGTCAGACCGCAGTTCGACTCCGATCCAGTCACAGCGTCTGGCAGAGTTATTTCGATCACGGCGTGGAGCCGCCCCTCGACCGGATGGATTTTATCGCGCGTGCTGTCACACCCGCATATCGTTCGCGTCGATTTGATACCCGTTTCTTCATGGTGCACGACGAATTTATCCACACTGATCCCGATGAGATGGGTAGGGCCAGCGGTGAATTGTTGGATCTCCATTGGCTGACCCTTGGGGAAACCCGGGATCTCGATTTGCCAACCATCACGCGCTGGGTGATCGACATGGTGGCGGAGCGACTTTTATTCAGACGTGACGCTCAGCTGGATAAGCCTGCGCCCTATGTGCGCTTTATCAATGGCAAGGCCGATATCCAGACGCTTTAGTCCGAGTAGGGCGGCGTGACCTCGCGGTGTGACGTGCAACAGCTTTCAGGATTGTTCTCGGCCTGGCCGTCATGGCGGCCGCTGCGCTGTTACAGTGGCGGCCGCTGCGCTGTTACAGTGGCGGGTGATTGATAGTGGAAGGAGGGCGTATGCGATTACTGGGCACCCTGTTGTTGATTGTGCTTGCGGGCGTGGTCTCCGCACAAGATGAGAAAGATACCGGACCCGGTGGGATGCAGGTCACCGAGACCCCGGCGGGCCGTTTCTACAGTTCGCCGGCCAGCCTGGAGGCAGGGTTTCCTTTTTCAGATATGGCGTTAACCCAGGGCGGCCTGCTCTTTCTGTCTGGGCTTGTGGGCACGGATGTCGATGGCAATCTCGTGTCGGGCGGTCTTGACGCCGAGACCCACGCGATCTTCAGGCAGATGAAAGCGCACCTCGCTCATTTGGGGCTGGGCTTTGGGGATGTTGTGAAGTGTCTGGTCATGATCGACGACATTGGCCAATGGGGCGCGTTCAACGCCATTTATACCCAGTACTTTTCGCCACCTTACCCGGCCAGGAGTGCCATGGGTGCCGATGGACTGGCTCTTGGGGCCGCTCTAGAACTGGAGTGCATCGCTGCGACCCGCTAATGGCAGGGGTAAATAGTGAGGGCCCGTTCGGGCGTATTTAGTTAAAATCGCGACTCGCCGGTGCTCGACAGGCTTGTGGCCGGGTGTGTCTGTGCAGATGCGAGCCCAGCTGCCATAACCCAATGCCTATTCACAGCTGTTTTGGAGATACGTTTTGACCTCAACGGACATACTTTTTCGCCCTTTTGAATCCCGCAACCTCAAACTGAAAAATCGTGTCGTCATGGCGCCCATGACCCGGAACATGTGTCCGGACCATGTCCCGGGTGAGGACGTTGTTGCGTACTACCGTAAACGTGCCGAGGGTGGTGTGGGTCTGATTATCACTGAGGGTACCCACCCTGCAGCCGAGGCGGCAGAGGGCTATCTCAATGTGCCTTTTTTCCACGGCGCCGCACTCGATGGGTGGTCAAAAGTTGTCAGCGCCGTTCACGACGCAGGCGGGAAGATCGCGCCCCAGCTTTGGCATGTCGGCGGCATGCGCGGATCGGGTGATCTGAAGGTGGGTGAGGGCGATGTCCGGGGCCATACACCCTCAGGCATGAATGTCCCGGGCAAGCACAATCGCCACGAGATGTCTGATTCAGAGATTCAGGATGCGATCAACGGATTTGCCGAAGGGGTTTTGGCGGCCAAGGAGCTGGCCTTTGATGCTGTCGAGCTGCACGGCGCACACGGCTACCTCCTGGACCAGTTTTTCTGGGGTGGCACCAATGTTCGTGAGGATCACTGGGGGGGCACTCCGTCACAGCGCGGTGCTTTTGTGGCTGAGATGGTTCGCGCGAGTCGCAAATTGGTGGGGCCGGATTTCCCGATTATCCTGCGCTACTCGCAATGGAAGCAGCAGGACTTCACGGCACGTCTCGCTGAAACCCCGGAAGAGCTGGAGGCCTTCCTCGCGCCACTGGTGGACGCGGGTGTTGATCTTTTTCATTGCTCGCAACGACGGTTTTGGGAATCTGAGTTTGAAGGTAGCGACCTGAACCTCGCCGGCTGGACTAAGAAACTCAGTGGTGTACCCACCATCACCGTAGGTAGTATCAGTCTCGACAAAGATTTCATTCCCGAGCCTGGGGAGGGCTTCTTTAGCGGCGGTGATATCGCCAGCATTGACAAGCTGTTGGAGTCCCTTGAGCGGGGTGAATTCGATTTGGCCGCGGTGGGAAGGGCGCTTATTGCCAACCCGGACTGGGCAAACCGAGTGCAGGCGGGCGGGGTGGCGAGGTTGCGACCCTACGAAAAGGAGATGTTGCTCAAGCTCGCCTGAAATCCCGGCCCGGTGAGTGGGCTGCGTTATCTCTGCTTTAATCTCGGGACCTCAGGCCTGTAGGGCCCTTTTTCTGTTACTGGTACACGGCCCAGAGAATGACCAGAAGGGTAAGTAGTATCAATGTGCGGTGTATCAGCAGGCTCTGTCTGAACACGCGGTTCAGCGCTGCACCCGACAGGCACCAGAGGGAGTGGAAGAGCAACTGTGCAACCAGAAAGCTGAGGGGCACCACCGCCAACTGCTGCGCGGGACTATCGAAGCTGCTGCCGAACTGTGTCAGCGCCAAAGTCGTCATGACCCAGGTCTTGGGGCTGAGTGGGTGCACAATAATGCCATTCAGGAACGTAAAGTCCTTTTGATTCTGGGTGCTTACCCCCGGTGTCCAGTTCCGCAGCGCCAGATAGGCCATGTAGGCCGCTGACAACATCATGAAGAGGGTGCCCAAGGGAGAGTCTTCGGGCAGCAGTCGTATCAAACCCAGTGCGAGGGCGACGTTCAAAAGCAGCTTGCCCGTGATCAGACCCGCAATGAAGGGCGTTGTCCTGACAAACCCCTGCTGGGCTCCAGCCGACATGAGCAGTAAGTTGGCCGGCCCGGGTGTGGCGACCATCATGACAATAAAACCCCACAAGGGTAGAAATTGGGCCATGTCATTCATTGGCGCTGGTGTCCTCAAGACAATCATTGGGATGCATCCCTTGGCTCGGGTGGATGCCCGCGTCTTCTGCCCGCTATTATCGGTTAAACAATCTGTCTTTGGGTGATCCCGTGATGAATCTTATGGAACAGGCCCGGCGTTTGAGCAACTACTGGAGCCCACGGGTGGTGGGTCAAATCAATGATCAATACGTCAAGGTAGCCAGGGTCAAGGGCCAGTTGGCCTGGCACAAACACGACCTGGAAGATGAGATGTTTCTAATTTTGGCGGGCCAGCTGCGAATTGAGTATGAGGACAGGCCCTCTGTCGATCTTGAACCCGGGGACATGCACATAGTGCCCAGGGGTGTTATGCATAACCCCACCTGCGATAGCGAGTGCCTTCTTGTATTGATAGAGCCCATGAGTACGCAACATACCGGCGATACCATGACGGAGAAGACGGTCAGCGTTTCCGATCAACTGGCCGGTTTTTGAGCGTGAAAGAAAACGCCGCTTGGGCCAGATTTGCCGGATACCTTTATTGCGCTGTACTGCTGTCTGTCGGCTATGGTCAGATGCTGCGCAAGCTCACGTCAGACACCGGCGGCCCGATCAGTCAGTTTGCACCGCCGTTGCTGGCGACTTTTTTGGTGATGGGTATTGCGGCACACCTCAACAAAAAGGCCGTTTTCAGCCAGTGGTTTTGGAAACTTCTCTTCGGGATCTTGTCGATCGGGTCTATTGGCGTGCTGCTGCTGGCTGTTTACTATGTGTTCTCACAGGACATGGCACTGGTGTGGCAGGCGCTTACGCTGGCGACCGTATTGCTGCTGTCCCCCGCGCTGCTTTTTCTCAGGCGGTACGCGTTTTATTCTCCAGTGTGGTCCGAGCCGGATCGCTGACGGCAGCCCCGGGGCTCTGCGGGTGCATGGACGATAGCGCGGCTAAACCTAAGACGACCCAGTGGGTTAAGGTGCAGGGAGTCAGTGGTTGGGACTACCGGGATGATCCCCTTCTTCCCCGTCCGGGGGGGGCGTCACCGTGAGGCGGTGACCCATCAATACTAACTTCTGTCGCGAGTGCCTTTGCCCGGTCCCAAAATAAGCCAAAGCTGCCCAATGATGATGAACAGCGAACCGCTGGAGAGCAGGAAGGGGTCAATGTAGAGCTGCTCATTGAACACGAACTCGCCCTTGGAAATTTTCACCCAGCCCATGAAATTCTGGTTCACAGCCACCACGGCGCCGAGAAAACCGATCACAGACGACACGTATTTCGCGATCCAGTGGTGCGCTATGGGCAGCACCATAACAAGTCCCAGCAACAAAATAACGGTGCGCTGTACCCGGCAGTAGGGGCAGATATAAACCGTGCCGGCGAACTCCATAGCCCAGGCACCCAGCCCAATGATGATGGCGATGATACCCAGGGACCGTTGGTGTCTTTGCCAAAAAACAAGATCTAAAAAGTTAATGGGTCGTCTCCTGGAGAAAATAACGTGGGAGTGGGCCAGACATCAGTGTAGTGGTGATCACACATTTTTCAATCCGGGGGGGTTTAAGCCATGAGAGCAAAGGTTCTGCTGAGCCGTGGCGTAGGAATAACCCCGCTCCCCTTACCTGTGTGTCACGGTAGGGGCCTACTCGTAATTAAAAAAGAACGTCAGGCGCAGTTGTAGATCATCTTTTGGTCTAACCCCTTCAGGGTTTACGCCATAGTGAGTCCAAACAACATTGGGTGTAATGAAGATGTGGTCGGACAGTCGGTATTCGACTCCAGCCACGATGTTGGTGGCGGTCGCGGTAGGATCAAAGGGAATGTAAGCAATGTCATTGCCTTTGGAACTGGGTTCAAACAGCCGCTGGACCTGGGTGATCAGGTCAATTTTGTCACTGACATGGGCGACGCCCATCAAGGCCGCCAGTTCCAGGGGCGGATCATCCTGCCGATCCTGGTTTGTATAGACCAGTGACAGTGAGTATTGATCGGTCCGCTGTGCCGCGAACAGCTGATAGGTGCTGCGATCAAAACGGCCTGGGCGGGCCTCGTGATCGACGTAGGCGTCCACCATGACACTGGGTGTGGGTCGCCAGGTGACCGCGCCCATAAACTTGTCATAGGGGTTCTTGTCCGCCTCCCAGGTTTCGCGCGACCCGTACATGGCGCGATAGGACCAGTTACCCGATTCGGTCAGGGGGCCCTTGGCTGAGACTCCCAGGTCGCGTGCGGGAATCCCCTGTATGTCGGGCGCGGTACGCACCAGGTAGCGCTTTCCCCAAAATGCTTCAATGAGATCGAAGGATATCGTCGGTATGAGGCCCCCAGAGATCTGGTGGCCAGCGACTTTCTTTCCGATACCGAAATCCTGTATCCGATGTGAGAACTCATAGTTTTCAAAAGCGCCCTCGTGGTAGGCCTCGAATCGCAAGCGCCCCGTCCAGGTGTCTCCGTAACGTGCATCGGTGGTCAGGAATATTCGCCGAATGACGGTGCCGGTGGCACCGTCGCCCTCGGGCGTATGGTGACTGGGGACATGGTAGATGTCGCCAAACATCAGGCCCCCAACATCAAATTCCAGGGTGTCGTCCGCTGCAGCAGGACAGCTCGGGAGGAACAGGGGCAGGGACAACACGGTGGCCAGGACCGCCCGGTGCAGTGCAAGGATAGTCCCGTAGGGTAATACCGTTGGCATAGAGGCCCCTTTCGCTTTTGTCGATTTAAGGTGCTGGGCTATTGTCCTATAACGTTGCTATCGGGACCACACCGGCGGGTCGCCCTGTTCAGCTGGCACAGAAGTCTTCGCGATGGTCTTTTCAGCAACCGGGCATGCTACCTATTGGGCTGTTTGTTGAAAGCCGATTGCAGACGGTTCACGGTATGGTCTGCCCATTCCAGATTTTGCAGTGCCGGCATGATCTCTATCCGGCGCGGACGCCCTTGATCGATGCTCGAAACCGGAGTGCCCCGCCCCTATTTGCTTTGCGAAAACATGATGCGCCCGCCCACCAGGGTCATTACGGTCTCGGCAGTCAGTAGGGTACTGGGTTTTGCGGTCATAAAATCGGTGTCAAAAACGGTCAGGTCCGCGACCTTCCCGACGCTGATGGAGCCGCGTTCCTGCTCTTGAAATGCGCCATAAGCTGGCCAGACCGTCAGCATGCGTAAGGCATCTTCCCGAGAGACCGCCAGCTCAGGGTGCCACCCCGAGCCTCGGCTGCCATCGAGTCGCGATCGATTGATGGCGGCGAAAAACTCGATACGGGGATCTCCAACTTCAACGGGCGCGTCTGAGCCGGCGATTATTGGCAAACCCCGGCTCAGGAGTGCTTGCCAGGGGTAGGCGTATTTCAGTCGGTCGGGGCCCAGGCGATCAGGAGCAAAGTTGAGGTCTCCAATGGCGTGACTGGGTTGCATGGAAGGGAGTACCGCCATGTCAGCCAGGCGCTGTTGATCCACCGGCGGGATGACCTGGGCATGCTCAACGCGCCAGCGGATGTCCTCCCTCGCCCATTCGTCCCTATTGAGGTCAGACCAGGCCTGCTCGTACCAATCGAGGGTTTGGCGAAGGGCGCGATCACCAATGACATGGGTCATGACCTGGAAGCCATCCCGCAGCGCCTGTTCGAGCACAGGCATCAACACCTCCTCGCTGGTTCGGTCCATGAAGCCATGGGTATCGGCGTCGCTGTAAGGTTCCAGTAATGCGGCCCCCCTGGAGCCCAGAGTGCCGTCGATGAACACCTTGATGCCCCGGATCACGTAGAAACCATCGTCACTCTGTTCAGGCCCCTGCTCAAAAAGCGACTCGGCCTCGGCAACAGGCGCCGCAATATAGACCCGGTGTGCCATTTGACCTTCGGCGTGGAGCTCTCTTAATAGTGAGGCTAGCCGAAGAGACATCCCGGCGTCGTGGGTCTGTGTCCAGCCCATGGCAGCGTTGACCGCCATGCCCCGGCGCAGATTCTCCTTAAGGTAAGCATCGGTCTCAGAGGGCAGAACAGCTCTGAAGGCATCCATGGCCGTACCCAATATGTAGCCGGTTAACTCGCCCCTATCGTCGCGTTCAAAACGGCCACCGGGTGGATCGGGAGTTGTGCCGTCAATGCCGGCGATTTCAATTGCCCGCGTGTTGACCAGTGCTGAGACACCATCTGCGCGGGGCAGGTAAAGCGGCTTTTCTGCAGAAAAGCTATCGACATCATGACGGCTGAGAAAGCGTTGCTGATCTGTCCACTCCCGTTCAATCCAGCCTCGCCCGAGTATCCAGTCGCCATCGTTGATGCTTTTTGACCAGCTCTCAATGCGGGCAACTGTCTCTGCGAGGGTGGTGATGCCGAACAGGCTTAAGGTCCGGGTTCTTCGCCCGACCCCCTCCAGGTGTTGATGGCCGTCGGTAAAGCCCGGATAGACAAAGGCATTTGGCAACTCAAGGACACGCTGTGCACCGCATCGCCAATGAATAGCATCCTTGAGTGAGCCCACGAAAACGATTTTTCCGTCCCGTATGGCAAGGGCATCGGCTTGAGGGAGCGCAGGGTCCAGGGTGTAGATGGTGGTCTGGGTAATGAGTAGATCGGAGGGCTCGCAGTGCGCGCCCTCAGTGTCTCGAGCACCGGCATGCTGCGTCAGCAGGGCAAGGGTAATAGCGACAACGATGCGTATCAGCAACACTTGGGACTCCGAAAATTCACAGGTTGAAAGGTGGGCTTGTCACTCGTCGCTATCCCGCCTTTCGAGCGCTCGGCCAGTCCGGCGTCCTTCCTGCGATCTGTTTTGTCGCGGTATTGGATTAATGATGGTTGCCTTTATAACTCAGTCACGGCGCGATACCCCATTTCCATGGCGGCAATGGCATCGGCTTCCGGTGCTGAATCAGAATTGGCGATGGTGATCCGCCCATGGGGTTTTCTTCCGACGGCAACCGAGTCCCCGGGGCCCGGCACCGTATATCCGTGGGCCCAGCGGTTTACGGTCAGGCTGGCCACATCGCGATCAAAGTTGAAGTATTCAGCAGACAGCATGCCGTCGAGATGGTTCCTGACCGCTTCCTCATAAGCCGAAAACGGCGTGTCCAGCATACGATAGCGGGCCTCCCGGTACTGATCTGCACGTGGTTTACCGGGCTCCTCACTGTAGGGGCAGCTGATCATCTGAATAACGCATGGCTCATTGGGGCCGCTGGTATAGCGGTAGCCCCCCAGGCTAACGGGAAAGTCCATAAACACGGTCTGGTGCATATTGCCGGGTGACATCGCGAGCCCGATCCCCTGTTCTTTGAAAGCGTGCCAGTTTCGCAGTCCCACCGAGGTGTAAATCAGCGGGCTTTTCATTTGCTGGCGGAGCGCGCCAGCCTGATCGTCGGGTAAATCGCTCACAATGTGGGGAATCATTGTGTTGTAGCAGGCCATAACGACGTTACTCGCTGAGATTTTGTAGGCCTGGCCCCCCGCTATGTACTGTACCAACACGCGGTCCGAATCGCTGCGGTTGTCGGCATGGTGCACATCGACCACGGTGCTGTTCAGTCTAATGCGCGCCGTATGGTTTGGGCGGTCGAGCTGCCCATAATCGAACCGGGCGTTCACCAGGGACTCTGCCGTTGCTCCCTCGGCAACAGATGGCACGAGGTACTTCACCAATGCGCGCGCAACGCCCGCATTGCCATCGGGGAAGTGGTGAATGTAGGGGTTATTCTCATCGTATACCGGTACGGGCGCGAAGCCGAGCGCACCGCAGGTCTTCGCTTGCTCGATGGTGAGCAACTCGGTGCTGGCGCTGGACCAGTCGATGCCCGAGTGCCTTGCCATATGCAGGACCTGCGGGTCATCCACACCGAGTGTTTTTTTGAGGTAATCAAAGTAGTTGTTGGTTTCAATGTAGGCGGGTATCTCGTCGGCCGGGATTCCGAGAGAATGAAGTCCGCCCTTTAGAACCTGAAGTAATTGGCGCTGGCCTCGCTCGGTCAGGGGGGTTTGTGCAACCGCTTCCTCATCAGAGATGGCGGCGCCCGGTAGGCCTTCAATGTAATTGTAGTAGTTGCAAAAGGGATGCCGAACCACCGCATCACGCCCAAATTGATCTGCGCTGAAATAGGTCGTGGCCCCCAAACCATGATCGCTGTAAAAGCTCAGGTCAAAAGCAGTATCGAAGCGATTGAGGTCAACGCCGATCCCCTCGAACAGGGCTTTGATGGCGGGCGCCGCGTGCCTGGGCTCAACGAGCGTTTGTGACCCGCCATATGAAATCAGCCGCCGGCCATCAATGGTGTGTTCGTTGCGCTTGGCGTGGCCACCGAAGTCATCATGATTATCGAGAATGAGAATCTTCTTTTCGGAGCCGTACCGTTGTCGATAGAAGTAGGCGGCTGCGAGGCCACTGAGCCCGCCACCGACTACCACGAGATCATAAGACTCTTTTGTGTCAATGAGTTCGCCTGCGCTGAAATCAGAAGACCAGGCGCGTGCATGAGCATAGGTATTGGCGCCTTGATGGTTGCCGCGCATACCTGTCAGGGCAGGGGGATAGACCTCTTTTTTCCCCTCGGCTGCGGAAAATAGCGTCGAGGGGAAGGCGGTTGCACCCAGAGCAACGGTTGAGCCGTTGATAAAGTTTCGTCGCGTAATCTTCTTCATGATGACAACTTCTCGCTATCGGCTGGCGTGGGGATCATCCCGCCCCGCTTACGACGCAAAACATGGGCTTTCGCCCAGCATAGCCCAGTGACGCCGCTTTCCGAAGCTCGACGGAATGAAAGAGGGTGTGACGTCATTTTTATTTCGCTCGCCGCCTACCTTGGTGAATCGAAGGGCGAGTGCCGTGGCGGCTAATCCAAGTCTCTGGTAGCAGCGGGCCCGGGACCGGAAAGACT
>JAKMEU010000124.1 GCA_022425845.1 Luminiphilus sp.
GCCCCCTACCCCCGGGATCGACCTTCGCCTATTCGGTGGGCAGGCTGCGCTAGCCGTTCGGCTGCGCGCCGCAGATACTGCAAACGGGGCATTCGCATCCCCATCGCACAGGGATTACCATTTGCAGGCTGAAGCATGACACCCCGACCCTCGGCGCGGGGTAGCTCATAAGGCAACGCTGTCACGTCCTACGATTGCTGGAGACTTTTTTTGGAACTGATTCGTAAAAGCCGTCTGCCCAGCCTGTGCCCGTTGAAAGGGCGCGAGCCTCGGGAACTCACCATCGGTCTTGTACAGTCCCGCTGGTACAGCGACCCCGAGCAACATAAGGCGGCACTGGCGGAGGGCGTGGCCCAGGCGGCCGGGGCCGGGGCAGCGGTGGTATTTCTCCCTGAACTCACTCTGTCACGCTACCCCGCTGACACCCACCCGGAAGGCGTTGCTGACAGTACGGCAGAGCAACTGGAGGGAGGGGCAACCCATCAGTTTGCGACCCAGCTCGCACGGGACTTTGACGTTCTGGTGCACTGCTCGCTCTTCGAGCATTCGGGGGCAGCCGACGGGCGGGGACTCAACACGGCTGCGGTGGTCAATAGCGCCGGCACCGTCGTGGCGAAAACCCACAAGCTGCACATTCCAGTGACGACCGGATATTACGAGGACCATTACTTTGCCGAGGGGCCCGCGCAGGACCCCTATCCCGTCCATCGCCTGCAGGTGGACAGTGGCGAGGTGGCCGTGGGCCTGCCCACCTGCTGGGATGAGTGGTTCCCCGAAGTCCCTCGATGCTATGCCCTGGGCGGGGCCGAGCTGCTGTGTTACCCGACAGCAATCGGCTCGGAGCCTGATTACCCGCTGTTCGACACGGCACCCCTGCTGCGTCAGGTGGTCACGGGGCACGCTGTCGCCAACGGACTCTTCATTGTCATCCCCAACCGCTTTGGCTCTGAGGGCACACTGAATTTTTATGGCTCCAGTTTTATCGTCGACCCCTTTGGTCGCCTTCTTGCTGAAGCTCCCAGGGACAAGGAAACCGTATTGGTGGTTGATATTGACCTCGGACTCCGATCTGACTGGCTCACCCTGTTTCCTTTTTTCGGGACCCGCCGGCCCGATACCTATGGCGCATTGACAGAAGCCATCAAGAACCCACGCCAGCCCTCAGGCGAGGGACAGCACGGGGGCGTACCCGGGCTCGATCCATGAGCAGGAAGATGCCCCCTGAGTGGGCGCCCCACGAAGCCACCTGGATGGCCTTCCCGCCCGCAGCCTACCCGCAGGCCGGGGTCTCTGATACCGAGGTATGGCAGGCATGGGCAGCCGTAGCCAACCTGATCGTTGACCATGAACCGGTGCACATGCTGTGCAACCCCGAGCAGCAAACCCAGGCCCAACGCCTGTTGAGTTCCGCCGTTGTCCTGCATCAGGCCGACTTCAATGATGCCTGGCTCAGGGATACCGGCCCCACCTTTGTGTCGGATGCGGGCGTGCTCAAAGGCGTCGACTGGCGCTTCAATGGCTGGGGAGACAACACGTCCTTCGAATGGGGTCCGGACGCAGGACTCGCCCGACAAATTGCTGACATCCTTGCCATCGAGAGCCTCGATTCCCCACTCACCAATGAAGGTGGCGGCATCCATATTGATGGCGGTAAGAAAGTCTTGATGACGGATACTGTGCAACTTGATCCCGACCGCAATCCAGACTGGACCCGCAGTCAGGTGGAGGCGGAAGTCCATCAACAGTTGGGCACAGAGGAGGCCATTTGGCTGCCCAGGGGGTTGTGGCGAGATTACAAAGCCCATGGCACCCGGGGGCACGTCGATATGGTCGCCTGCTTCAACGCGGCGGGAACTGTCCTTTTGCACCAGCAGCAGAACAGGGAGCACCCCGACTTCGAATGCCATAACGCGCACCTGAAAGTCCTGGAGGCGGCGGGCCTACCGACGCGCAATATTCCGGCGCCCAGGGTACTGAAGGATGGCCACGGCTGGGTCGATTACAGCTACATCAACCATTACGTCGCCAACGGCGTGGTCGTCCAGCCGGCCTTCTCTGACCCCCATGATGGCCTGGCATCTGAACAGCTGGCCGACCTCTGGCCGGGTAGGGAAATCAGGACAATTGATGCACGGACGCTATTTGCCATGGGTGGTGGGGTACACTGCATCACCCAACAGCAGCCGCGACTCTGATGTTTACTTATATCAACCCCGATGTCCGACGCAAACTCATCGACCGAAAGAAACTGGTCAGGATAGACAACGACGGACAACTCATTGACTGCGAGATGACGCCGCCCACCGGGCAACGGAGCCTGAATCTACTGGGGCCGGTGCCACTCCCTCTAGCGAGGGGAAATCGCCAACCCACCGCCGACTGGTATGCAACGGTGCGGAGCACAGAGCTCTCTGAAGTTGAGGGGTTGGCCAGCACGCTGAGGGAACAGGGCGGCCAACATCTTTTTTCTCACCTGGCATCCAGTATGGCCGTCAACAGCGTGCTGGTAGTCGGCGATGCCGAAACTACAGCCTCGCCCCTGGTTCGGGTGCATTCCAACTGTCTGACCGGCGACGTGTTTGGCTCGCGGCGCTGCGAGTGTGGCCCGCAACTCGAGGCTGCCATTGATCGCCTCGCCGATGAACCCGGCGGCGGTTACCTGATCTACATGGCGGGACACGAGGGTCGCGGCATTGGTCTGTGGGCCAAAGCCGCCACCTACCTGCTTCAGGATGAGGGGGAAAATACCTATCAGGCGAATCGCTCACTGGGGCTACCCGATGACTCAAGAGATTTCAGCGATGCGGCGACCCTTCTGAAATTTTTCGGTCGCGGCCGAAGCCTGAGGGTGCTGACCAACAACCCCAAAAAATTGACGACTTGCGAGCCTGCGGTCTCACCAATATCGAACGCATCAAACACATCTCAGGCGTCGATGATTGCAACCTCCGCTACCTGCAGGCCAAACGGGAATGGGGCCACTCCATCGACGATGACGACCTCTCCACCTGAGATCTGGTCGGCTTTAGTGGAGCCACTCCGGTAACGGCGCATCGCCCAGGGAAATTTCCAGCGTGTTGGCCGACGCGGGATAACTGTGTCCCACCATCTCGTCATAGGCACTTCGCTGGCGCAGCACCATCTCGCAGCCGGCAATCTTTTTAAGGACGCGCTTCATCGCAAGCAGATTATGGCGCTTCAGCAGCCCCTTACCCTCCTCGGCAATGACCCGCTCCTCCCGATCAATTTCGGCGTAGGCAATGTAGAGACTGAGGTCCACCGATTCGATGATAAAGCGGTTGATGCGCCCGCTTTGCCGGCCCAGTTCCTTGAGATAAATCTTCACAGGATGCGTTCCAGTGCTTTTCGACGACCTCACCCTACGCCAATGCGCCTTCCTGCGTCCCGACACGTTCGCTATTTGTCCAGCGCAAATTCTCAATGAACAGGAGCGGAAGGTCGGGTCCGGCGGGCACTCCCCCATCAGGGCGCATTGGAGACGGAGTCAGGGCCAGGATCGGGCACATTGAAGTGACCCCTACAAAATATGGACGGAAGCGGCTTTAGGGCGAGGGAACCGTGATCATGGTGCCCATGCTGCCCGAACTGAACCACATCACTGTCACCTCAGCTGGCGAGGGCCTGGAAAAACTGCCGCGCTACAGCGGTGTGTATCGTTTCTACGACGCCAGCGAGGCGCTGCTGTATATCGGAAAAAGCATTGATATTCATGCGCGCATCAACGCCCACGTTCAGGAGGGACGCAAGCCCGGTCGGCACCAGCGCATCATGGGACAGGTAAGTCGCATCGACTGCATGGCGACCTCTGGCGAGGTGGGCGCCCTGCTGATGGAAAATGCGGCCATCAAATCGGAGACCCCCCTATACAACAGGCGCCAACGACGGGTGCGTAAACTGTGGACGATCCATTTGTCCCTGGCAAAAACCGGTTTCTTACTGCCATCGGCCTCCGACTTCCTCACTGATTCCGACCGCGCGATCGACAGCTATGGCCTCTACCACAACAGACGTCATATCGACTCCACCCTGCGCCGCCACGCCAGGGATCACGGGCTGTGCCTGCGCTGTCTCGGGATGGACCGAGGTCATGGCCCGTGCTTTCAGTACCAGCTGGGGCGCTGTGATGGCGCCTGCGCGGGGGAGGAAAGCAGCGAGGACCACAACGCACGACTACTCTCGGTCCTCGACCGGGATCGTATTGCTGCCTGGCCGTTCACCGGTGCTCTTGCGTTGCTTGAACGCAATACCGACCCCTTGCCAGGACAACCTGCCCGACAGTACCACCTGGTGGACCACTGGTCCTATCTGGGCAGCTTCTATTCCCTCGAGGACGTCACGCAGAGGCTACTCGCGGGCGGAGACCGGCATTTTGACCGCGACGGCTACCACCTGTTAATCGCAGCCCTGGGCAAGGGGCGCCTCGAAGTGCTCGATGCCGCTTCCGGTCAAGTTGTAGACAACCCAATGCTGGGAATGGATCGACGCTCATGGGTGTGAACATAGTGTGGTTCAAGCGTGATCTCCGCCTCCTTGACCACGAGCCCCTGGCCTTCGCTATTGCGCGAGGGCAACCGCTTCTGATGATTTACATCGTTGAGCCCGAGCTTATTCGCGATCCCCATTACCGGCGTCGCCACTGGCATTTCATCGCCCAATCTCTCGCCGACCTGAACCGGAAACTGCAGCCCCACGGGACAAAAATATGGACCCTGGAGGGCGAGCCAACCGCCGTGCTCACTGCATTGAGCCGGGAGCTCGACGTGGACACCCTGCTGAGTTACGAGGAAACCGGGCTTGAGGTCACCTATGCACGTGATCGCCGAATCAAACAGTGGAGCCTTTCAAACGGTTGCCGCTGGCGGGAATTTTCCAGCAACGGCGTGGAACGCAGTCGCGCCAACCGGCGGGGCTGGAACGCACGATGGGCGCGGATCATGGCAGGGGATTGTGCACAGCCAGACCTTGCCCTTGTGGGACGGCTGGCCATTGACCTGCCCCCGGCCCTACAGGGAGCGCAGTGCCAGCGACTCAACGACTGGGAGCGGGAACACACCGCCTTTCAGGTTGGCGGTGAGCAGACAGCAGCGGCAACACTTGAGGACTTTTTGGAACACCGTGCGGAGGGTTACCAGCGCCATATCTCCAAGCCTTTGGGCAGCCGACAGCACTGCTCGCGGCTGTCGCCCTATCTGGCCTGGGGCAATCTGTCGATTCGACAGGTCCATCAGGCACTTGAGAAACGCCAGGCCCAGGGAGGATGGGCTCGGCCGCTGGCGGCATTTGAATCCCGCCTGCATTGGCACTGTCACTTTATCCAGAAGTTTGAGAGCGAGTGCCGAATGGAGTTCGAGCACGTCAATCGCGGCTACGCCGATCATCCCCGCGACCACGACGACAGCCTTGTACAGGCCTGGATTGAAGGTCGAACAGGCTATCCCTATGTGGACGCCTGTATGCGCTGCCTCGAAGCTACTGGCTACCTGCATTTCAGGGCCCGCGCCATGCTGGTGAGCTTCCTGACACATCATCTCTGGCAGGACTGGCGACTGGGTGTGGCCTCTTTGGGCGCCCTGTTTCTGGACTTTGAGCCCGGCATCCATTACGCCCAGATGCAGATGCAGGCCGGTGTGACCGGCATCAATACCATCCGCATCTACAACCCTGTGAAGCAGAGCCTGGAGCATGACCCGGACGCAAGCTTTATTCGACAATGGATTCCTGCCCTTGCCGGCCTGCCCACGCCGCTGGTTCACCAGCCGTGGCTCCGATCACCCTTAGAGCGCATCATGCACCCCGTTGACTACCCCGAACCCGTTGTCGACCTCACCACCAGCTACCGTCGGGCGAGGGACAGTTTATGGCGCCTCAAGTCCGACCCCGGGATACGCAAGGAACGCCACCGGATTCTCTCTCGTCACGTTGAGCAACAACGCAATAATCGTTTCGCAGCGCATGACTAACTTCTTCATAGCTTTGTTATGCTGTGTGAAATATCGGGGGAGTCAGCCATGATTTTTATTCTTTACGTCCTTGGCGGTTTGATTGCGCTGGTGGTATTGGCACTGGTTTTCCTGCCCGCGTTCATCGATGAACAAGCTGTTATCAACCTTGCCCAGGAACAGGTACGACAGGCGACGGGAGGAGAACTGCGTGTTGATGGCGAACTCGACCTGAATCTGTTTCCCGAGCTTAAGCTCAATCTGGGAAGCACGACCATCGATCTCCCTCCCCAGAACGCCGAGGGCTCCAGGCTTATCGCGACAGCTCAGGAAGTGGATATTGGCCTGTCGTTAATGGCCCTTCTGCAGGGCGCAGACGAGGTGGGTGACATTCGTCTCAGTGGAGCTGAAGTCACACTGCTGGACGCCGATGGTGACCTGCAGACGCAGCTGGTTCTCTCAGAGCTACTGGCAAAGAACCTCAACATTGCCGACCAGCCTATGACTATTCAGGGTGGAATTACCGTATCCAGCAATGGCGATGCGGAACCCCTGGCAGTTGATTTCGAGGGTGCTATTCGGATTCCAAAGTCCCTCGATCGGATTACGTTGGTAGGGCTCGACACCCAGATCGTTGGCGCACTGAGCGAACCCGTGAGCACGCGCTTAACCGGCACGGCCGATTTAGCACCCCTCAAAGCGGATTTGGATCTCACTGTAGATTCCCCCGGAGGCATCATCGACGCCGACCTGTTGTACAGCACCGGTGGCAGCCCTGAAATTGATCTCGATTTTCGCAGCGAACGGCTCGATCTGGACCGCCTTCAATCGGCCAATGCAGGACAGGATGGCGGGGAAACAGCTTCCGAGGCACAGCCAGATACGGCACCCGCACCCGCTCAGGCGCCCCCCATACCGGTGGCAGTGGGACCTCTGAAAGATCTCGACCTGCAACTTAAGGTCAGCGCGGGGACACTGATCAGCGCGGGTCAAACCGTCAGTAATGCCCAGTTGCTCATACGCGTCGTTGACGGCATCACCAAGCTGGAATACCTCCGGGGTGTCCTGCATGAGGGGCAGCTTGATACCCGCATGACCGTCGACGTGCGCCAACCCGAGGTAAAAGTTTCCCTGTCCGGCGGCCTTAAAGGTGTGGAGCTCAACAGCCTGCTCTCCAGTCTCGGTACAACCGACACCGCTGCCGGCTATGTCGACATGGACTGGGACATTGATACAGAGGGCGAGACCGCGCCGGCGCTACAGACCGGACTGGATGGGGAGCTCAATGTTCAGGGACGGAATGTTGAAGTCACCAGTGTGTCAGCACAGGAGTTAGTCTGTACTGCCATCGCGCAGATTCAACAAACCACCCTGACCAATGCGATGCCCGAGACGACCGAAGTCTCAGCGCTGACTGCACGAATTCGATTTGATGATGGCCAGGCCAGGCTGGACCCTCTGGAACTGGGAACAACAGGTATCGCCATTAGCGGTGACGGTGCGGCCAGCCTGTCGACACTGGATTTTGCAGCAACCCTGAAAGCGCAGGTTAATGACGAGCTTGAGGCGCTGGATGAAGCATGCCGCGTCGATGAGCGATACGCCGGCCTGGACCTGCCGATTAACTGCGCAGGCAACCTCACGGATCAGACGGGAAATCTGTGCCGCGTTGACGTGGAAGACATAGCACGGCAGCTTCTGGAGCGCGAAGCGCGATCCAAGATAGAAAAAGAAGCCGACAAGCTCGGTGAAAAAGCCGGCAATGCACTGAAAAAGCTATTTGGCAATTGAGTAGCTATTCATCTCCAGACAGCGCCACCGGCTTTGAGCACAGCTACGCCGGTCTTGGCCATGACTATGCGGCACCGACCCAGGCAACTCCGGTCAGTGCGCCCCGGTGGATGGCCTGGAATGAGTCTCTGGCCAACGATCTGCAGTGGCCCAAATCGTGGCGGCACAGCGATGAGACCCTCGCTACCCTGGCTGGCAATGGTGAATTTGAGGGCTCACGACCCATCGCGACGGTTTATGCGGGGCATCAGTTTGGCAGCTATAACCCCCAGCTCGGAGACGGACGCGCGCTCTTGGTGGGTGAGTGGCGGGA
>JAKMEU010000369.1 GCA_022425845.1 Luminiphilus sp.
GCCATGTACTCTCCACCATTGACGTCCAGCGACGCGCCTGAAACGACCCGTGAGTAATCCGACAGAAACATCAGAACCGCTTTGGCGCAGTCGCTTTCGGGTGGTATCTCGCCAATGGGAATTCGGCTGGTAATGCCGCCGATAACCTCATCGCGATCGGCACCGGCCGCCACCTGTTGGTCAATATACGCGTAGACCGGGGCACCACCAATCCATCCCATGCGCAGCGCATTCACCCGTACCCCCATAGCACCGTAGTCATTGGCCATGTGCCGGGTGACGGCGTTCAGCGCGCCCTTTGCCGCAGCGTACATGGCCTCTCCAGGGAACGGCTTGACCGTGGACAGCGTTGATACATTGACGATCGATCCGCCACCGCTGGCCTGCATATGCGGCACACAGGCTTGCGCCATACGCACCGCGCCCTGACAGATCACATTGAAAACCTCGCTGAATTTCTCGGGGTTTGCGCTGTCCATGGTCGCCCAATCGCCATGGGTATAGGCGCTGTTGACGAGACCATCGATGCGCCCGAAACGCTGCATCGCCGCGGCCACCAGGGACTGACACTGCTGGACATCAGTCACGTCGGTGGACAGGGCCAGAGCGGCCCCTCCAGCGGCTTCAACCTCAGCCGCCACGGTGGCGAGAAAATCGTTACTGCGCGCACCCAAAACCACCCTGGCACCCTCTCGGGCCGCCTCCAAAGCCAGCGTGCGCCCCAGACCTGGACCCACACCACTGATTACGATGACCTTGTCCGCCAATAACATACAGTCCTCCAAGCAATCCCGTTATACGCTGCCGCCGACACCATCGCACGAACAGCACCGGATAGGCTATCGGCCGTCTGGAGATAGACAGGATTGGGGTGTCCTGCCATGCTCGGGTTCGCATAAATTATGGAAGGTTAATGATGGATAACAGGGAACGTATCGCGCTGGTCACCGGCGCAGCGGGCGGGGTTGGACAAGCAACGGTTGAGCAACTTGCCCGAGATGGCTACAGGGTTATCGGCACTGACATCCGCGCCATTGAAGAGGCCCCGCCGGAGGGCGTCATTTACAAACAGCATGATGTGGGTAGCGAGGCGGATTGGCAGGCGCTGGCCCAATGGGTGGGTGAGGAGTTCGGCCAGCTGGATGTGTTGGTCAACAATGCCGCGATATTGATGGCTTACACCATAGAAGAGCAGTCATTGGAAGATTTCAACACCATTATGCAGGTCAACTGCACCTCCGTATTTCTTGGCATGAAGACCTTTTTACCCCTGATGAAAAAGGGTAGCGCCGGCTCCATTATCAATCTTTCGTCCACCTCCGCCGTTGGAGGTTATCCGCATTTTGCCGCCTACGGCGCGACAAAGGCGGCGGTGCGCAACCTTACGGTGAGTACTGCAGTGCATTGCCAGACCAATGGTTTTCCGATCCGCTGCAACTCGGTTCATCCCGACGGCATTCTGACCGACATGATTACCCGTATGCAGGGCAATTTCCCGGAGATGGACCCAGACAAAGGTGTCCGGGCCATGGAATTTGCCTGCGAACCCGCAGCAGTCGCGGATGTCATTTGTTTTCTGGCCTCCTCCGGTGCCCGCCACATCAATGGCGCAGAAATCCGCGTGGACAACTCATCCACGGTTCAGGCCCCCTATTTCTGAGGAAACAGAGGCTTTTTGCTCAGCTGAAGCTGTGTCGCGGGTCGCAATAGCGGCAATCCCCGGTACCCGCTGATAGTCCATTTGTTGTATTTCTTTTCGAGGGGTTCCAAGACACAATCGGGAAAGCGGTGTAAAAACAACCAAACTGAGCCGAAAAAATTCTAAAAACTGAGGTCGATTTCATGAAGCCATCTATCCAGAAGTCCCTAATCGCCACGGCCGTGCTGTGTGCACTTTCCGCGGAAAGCGCACTGGCGCAGTTGGAAGAAGTGATTGTCACCGCGGAGCGTCGCGAGGCCAACCTTCAGGAAACCCCCATTTCCATCCAGGTGCTCAGCTCGGAGGAGATTCAGTCCCGGGGGATCAGGAGCGCCATGGACCTTGTGGATCAGGTCGCGGGGGTTCAGGGCTATGCCCCACCCGGCACCACGTCCGACGTTGGCCTCAACATCCGGGGTATCGGTGATGGTTCCCCGAACCTGTCGGTAGACCCCGGAACAGCGCGCTACATCGATGGTATCTATATCGGTAAGGTCGTGGGCTCTGGCATGGACATCACTGACCTGCAGCGCATTGAGATTCTGAAGGGTCCGCAGGGCACGCTGTATGGCCGTAATACGATTGCCGGTGCCATCAATTTTGTATCGAAGGACCCCGGGAAAGAGCTTGGCTTCGACTTGCGGGCCACCGCGGGTAATTACAACCAGCGCAATCTATCTGGCCGCATTGATGTCCCCATCACGGACAGTTTGAGCGTCGCGGCTTCCTACTACCAACGCGATCGCGATGCGTTCTGGGACAACACCAACCCCTTCCAGGACGGCTTGAACAGCACGGATCGGCACGGTTATCGCATGGCGCTGCAGTGGGACCTCACAGACCGGCTGACACTCGACTACATCTACACCAAAGACAAAGTGTCTGACGAGCTGGACAACCACAGTGTTGTCAGCGGACTCAACCCAACCTACGCCGCGGTCGCGGGCTACGCGGGGGCCGGGGGTGACCTGACCTCGGTGCCGATTCAAAGCGATGCGCGCATCCAGACGGTTGGCGGCATTGCCCAGTTCGTGCAGGCCTTCGTCCTGCCCAACCTGCCAGCACCCCAGGTAGGACAATATTTGCAGTGGAGTTCCGATTATGCGGCCTGGGGACAGGGCATTCTTGATGGTGCCCAACGCAATCCGGAAACAGGGTCAACGGACATTCCCAGCTTCAACAGCCAGAATACCGAAGCCCATACTTTCAAGGCAGAATTTGCCCTGAGCGAGAACATCGATATCAAGTACCTGTACGGACACCGCGACGTGTCGGCCTATACCTCGCAGGATCTCGATGGCATGGACAACTCGGTTAACTCCGGTGTGATGCACGACCTGGTCCTGCAGACCATTGGCGGCGCGTTCCTGACAGGCGTGGTGCCAGCACAAATCGATCTGGGCGGTGGTTTTGTCGTGCCCATCAACGATTACATACTCGAGAACATCAACCTTGGTCTATCGATGGTCGACACCATCAACCAGTTTGGCGGCGCACCGGTCTTTTCTACCTATGCCTTGAACGAGTACGAACAGGACAGCCACGAGCTGCAGATTGTAGGCACCAGCGGCAACATTGACTGGGCCGGTGGCTTCTTCTACTGGGAGGACGAGGGCAGCTTCCGCAACGTACAAAACCCAACCTTCCCGCTGGCCAACGGCTCACAGGCCCGCTCTTTCGATAACGGCGGCGATGCCTGGTCTGTCTTTGGGGAAGCCACCTGGCGGCCCGGCGACGGCAAATTTGCGCTGACAGCCGGTCTACGCTACACCGAAGAAAACAAGGACATGACCTGGCTCTGGCGTGATGCCGCGTCGGGTGGTGTTGGCGCTTACGTTACCGCCGCGATTACAGAAGCCATTGTACTGGCGACCACTGGCGACGTGATCGACATCCCCAGGGATTTGGCGGGGGGCTATGTCTGGTCACTGGATGATCTCGAGACCATCCCTGAAACCGAAGGCGTCTACGGCCAGTCAGACACCCAGAAGTTCGATAACACCAGCGGCCGAATTGTTGTGCAGTACAACTTCACCGACAACATTAATGCCTACGCCAGCTACACCACAGGCTATCGTTCCGGCGGCTTCAACGGCGGCAGCTACAATCGCGTCACCGGCACGGGCGATTCATTCGATGAGGAAACCATCGAAAGCATGGAGATCGGCTTCAAGTCGGTGCTCTTTGATGGCCGCTTTCGGCTGAACGCATCACTCTATGACTACGAGTACGACGATGTTCAGGTCAGCACCGTCAAGAGTGACGCGAACGGCCTGTCGACCGAGATTGACAACGCGGCCAAGCTTTCACGGGAAGGGCTGGAAATCGAAGCGGCCTGGCTGATCACTGATCGGCTTCAGCTGACGGGTAATTACAGCTATATCGATGGCAGCTACGACTCGTTCCCGCCCTACCTTGGGCTGACGATCACGCCGACCGAGGGTTTGGCTCCTGAAAACTCAGCCTATCTTGCGCTGGACTGGGATCTGCTGCGCCGCGGCAATCACGTCGTGAGCTTCAACCTGTCGGGCAACTATCAAGATGCAACCGAGAGTATTGGTGCCTCAACCTCCCTGTACACTGCCCAGGGAGCGCCCCAGATTCCGGTTAACTTCCAGCAGCCGATAAACCAGTCTCGAACGCTCGTTAACACGCGCCTGAGCTGGACCTATACCGGTAACAGCGGTACGACCTGGATGGTGTCCGCCTGGGGCAGGAATATCACGGATGAGGACTACCGAACCTTCGGTTACAACCTCGGTGCCGACCTCGGGTTGCCGGTACACCAGTGGGGTGATCCTGCGACTTACGGCGTTGATATATCGATATCCATGTAACCGACCCTCACCCAAAAAACCGCCCTCGGGCGGTTTTTTTATGGCACGCTATTGGCGACCTTGAGGCGCGCAGATTGACAAACCAACCCTCAGGTCGAAGCGGGCGGGCGGCAGTAACGGGGACAATTTAGATGACCAGAAGCGACTCAAACTTTCCAACGGGCACTGCGCTTATTCTCGGTGGCAGCGGGGGTATTGGCAGTGCGATCGCCCGGGAAATGGCCGCCCAGGGTGCAGCCGTTTGTCTCACCTTCCAGAGCAATCGATCCCGCGCGGAGGCCATCGCCAAAGACATCAAGGCCGATGGTGGCGAAGCGACGGTCGCGCAGGTTTCACTTCAGGACATCACCACCCTCCAGTCCTGCGTCGCTGGTATAGAGCAGGCTGGCCGATTGCATACCGTCGTCATCGCCACAGGCTACGACATTCCGCAACTGCGGATTGCCGAACTCACTCCCGAACTATGGCAGCGGGTGTTGCGGGCCGATGCGGAGGGCGCCTTCAATGCCATCCATACCACCCTGCCCGCCCTAAAAGCGGGAGGTGGGGGCAGCTACGTGCATATCAGTTCCGCCGGGCTACTGCGTTACCCACCCCTGGACATACTCTCCGTAGCGCCAAAAGCTGCAGTTGAGGAGTTGATTAAAGGCGTGGCAAAAGAGGAAGGGCGCCATAATATCCGAGCCAACAGCATCGCTATTGGTGTGATTGAAACGGGCATTTTCCTGCGTTTGCGGGAACAGGGCGTTTTCGATGACAACTGGGTCGCCGCCGTCAAGGAGAACCTGCCCTTGCAACGTTTTGGAGACCCCCTTGAGGTTGCAAAAATGGCTGCATTTCTCGCCTCCAGCGCTGCGGGCTACACCAC
>JAKMEU010000164.1 GCA_022425845.1 Luminiphilus sp.
GTTGATGTGAATCAGCATTTTCTGGGGCCGCTTCACCCTGCGTAACCACGCCAACATGCCGTTGTCGCCGCTCTGCGGCAAATGCCCCATGTCGCTGGCGAGCTTGGTGCCCACCCCGGCCCGGGCCATTTCATCCTCACTCCAGAAAGTCCCGTCAACGAGAACGTGGTCGACGCGCTCCATGACATCCCGCAATGCTTCAGTCATTTGTCCCAGTCCCGGCGCATAGAGCAGGCTCGTTCCAGCGTCTGTATCCCGGACCAGATAGCCGACGTTATCACCACGATGCGGGTCGTGACGGTGGGGAGAGTAAGGTGGTGCCTTGCCATCGAGCACAATGGCCGTCAACTCAAGGCCGGGCACCCCCGACACCTGAAATGCTGTGCCATCAGTCGGGACCTCGTGATGCACAACCCCACCATCCCAGCTTTCCAGCATGGTGAAAATCGGAAAACCGGTAGAAAGGTCCTGCGCGACCATGTCGGTGCAGTAAATCTGCAGGGGGCAACCCTCACGCAGCATGAGAATGCCTGTGGTGTGGTCTATCTGGCTGTCGGCCAGCACGATCGCCTTGATGCCGGTATCCCGCAGACCTTTACGGGGCTGCAGGGGCGGGGCGGCCTCGAGTTGGCTGCGCAGGTCTGGCGAGGCATTAAACAACACCCAATCCCGGCCGTCAGGGGACACCGCGATTGATGATTGGGTTCGTGGCTTAGTCTTCAGAGTGCCCGAGCGAACGCCCGCGCAGTTGCGACAGTTGCAATTCCATTGGGGGAATCCCCCCCCGGCTGCTGAACCCAGTATCCGAATCTTCACTCCGCAATACCTCGGGTTACCCGGCCGGAAAAACTGGGTTGCCCTGGAACCGGGCAACCCTCACATCATCAGCGGACGCTGAAGTACATCGTTACTTCAAAGCCTACCCGCAAATCGATAAATTCAGGCTTGGACCACATCGTATCTCTCCTTGATCAGAACAAGATTGCCGTTTGAGGCGCAGACTATAACGCCGTTTGTGACCCGCTGCCAACCGGCGTCGTATTAGCCGATCGAGGGCTCCAGGGCGCCTGGAGGTCGCCCCTATGAACAGGTACGGACCGGGCACCCAAGAAGGTTGACGACGCTGTCTCAGGGGTGCTGCTTCAGTAGCGCAGCGATTTCGTCCAGAACCACTGGGTCCTCAATGGTTGATGGCGGCGTGACTGCCTCCCCGTTGGCGAGCCCACGCAGGGTGGCGCGCAGGATTTTTCCCGACCGCGTTTTTGGCAATCGATCCACAATCAGGGCTCGATTGAAACAGGCCACAGCGCCCAACAAATCACGGACACGCTGCACCAGCTCCCGCTCTATCTCCCCGGCCCCTTGTTCCTGACCGTCCTTGAGCACCACGAGGCCCACAGGAAGCTGCCCCTTCAGGGTGTCCGCCACGCCAATGACTGCACACTCCGCAACCGCCGGGTGCCCCGCCACAATTTCTTCCATTTCGCCCGTTGAAAGCCGATGCCCCGCAACATTAATCACATCGTCGGTTCGACCCATGATGAACAGATAGCCGTCGTCATCGATAAAGCCGCCATCACCGGTCAGGAAATAGCCAGGGTACCTCGCCAGGTAAGATGATTCATAACGCTCCGCATCGCGCCATAATGTGGGCAGACAACCCGGGGGCAGAGGGCGCCTGATAACCACAGCACCCTGCTCCCCAGCAGGTACCTGTGTACCCTCGGCGTCGAGGATTTCGACGCAATATCCCGGAAGCGGCACAGTAGCCGAACCCGGCTTTATCGGCATTTCCTGTAGCCCCAGAGGATTGCTGGCTATCGCCCACCCCGTTTCGGTCTGCCACCAGTGGTCTATAACGGGACGCTGGGTCAGTGTCTGCAGCCAATCCAGCGTCGGTGGGTCAAGCCGCTCACCCGCGAGAAACAGTGCCTCCAGGCAACTCACGTCATAGTCGCCGAAATGTCGTCCCGATGGGTCCTCTTTACGGATGGCCCTGAAGGCTGTGGGCGCCGCAAATAACACGCGCACACGGTAGTCGCTGACCACGCGCCAGAAAGCACCCGCGTCGGGCGTATTCACCGGCTTCCCCTCGTAAAGAACCGAGGTGCACCCCATCAGCAATGGGGCATAGACAATGTAGGAATGACCCACCACCCAACCAATATCACTGGCGGCCCAAAACACATCTCCCGGGCTGATGCCATAGACCGCCGACATCGACCAGGCCAGTGCCACAGCATGGCCGCCATTGTCCCTGACGACCCCTTTGGGTTTGCCCGTCGTACCCGACGTATAGAGGATATACAGTGGATCTGTGGCAGACACGGGAGTACAGCCGGCAGGCTCAAAGTCATTGATCAGGGCGTGCCAACTGACATCCCGCCCTTCAATCAGGCTGTAGGCCTGTTGCGGACGTTCCAACACCACGACCCGGTCAATGTCAGCCGTGGTCATATCCAGGGCTGCCGCGACAATCGGCATGTAGTCAATGACGCGACTGGCCTCCAGGCCACAACTGGCCGTCACCACGATACGGGGCTCGGCGTCGGTGAGCCTCACGGCGAGCTCTGTGGCGGCAAAACCGCCAAAGACGACGCTGTGAACCGCCCCCAGCCGGGCACAGGCAAGCATGGTGATCACCGCCTCGGGCACCATGGGCATGTAGAGCACAACCCGGTCGCCCTTGCCCACACCCAAACCCTTTAACCCACCCGCAGCGCGGGATACCAGATCCTCAAGCTCACTGTAGCTAATGGTCTTTTGTGAACCTGACACGGGCGAATCATAGTGAATTGCGGGTTGCGCCCCGCGTCCCGAAATGACGTGGCGATCCACCGCGTTGAAGCAGGTATTCAGGACACCGTCTGTGAACCAACGCTCCACGCCCTGGTCATCGGTGGCCACGGCCTGCCCGGGCATCACATCCCAGTCCAGCAGTTTCGCGCGCTCCATCCAAAATGCCGCCGGATCTGCCATGGCGTCGCGGTAGACTTCTGCGTATCCCATTCAAACTCCTCGCTTGGCAATCGGGACAGTGGTGGCCTGCACCTGGGCACCGCTCTGTGTGCTGT
>JAKMEU010000207.1 GCA_022425845.1 Luminiphilus sp.
CAAGCAGATCACCCGAGTGCAGGAATCAGTGAGATGTGCAAAGTAGCTGTGCTGGACATCGCCTGTAGCGCCATTAAGCACCAGAAGCCGCGACGACGTACGTTCAGGCAATGGCAGCTGCGCAATCAACTCATCGGGAAGTTCAAAAAAAAAGTCCTGTCGACGCATGGTGAAGTCCCAGCACCCGCCCTTGTGGGCATAAAAAAACCGGCAGGCGCCGGCTTTTCGTCAACGCCTTACATCAGGCGTCGGTTGTCTCTTCTTCAGAGTCTGACTCGTCTCCAGAATCTGACTCTTCCTCTGCGTCCGTTGCTTCAGCCGCCTCTGCCACTTCTTCTTCAGCGGGCTCCTCTGCAGCGGGCTCCTCTGCAGCGGGCTCTTCTTCCACAGAAGCGCCTGGAAGGGTTACCTTGATAAGCTCTTCCGCGAGCAGGATTTTAACCTTCTCCTCGCCATTAACGGGCTTCCCAGTCGCATCCTGAACGGCGAAGCGCTCATCGCCACGTTTGAAAATCTTGTACTCACTGGTTTTCTTAATGAGGTTCATCGCCATACCTTTTCTCCGCTCGAGATACTCAGTAACGGTGCCTGATTGTCCACAGCTCGCCGAGTCGCGGCGCAGGATAACGCAATTGACGGACCCGCGCAGCAATTTATTGCCGTTTACTCAGGCCTTGCTATACTCCGCCGCCCCGATTTATTCCTTTTTGATGCCGGTGTGGTGGAATTGGTAGACACAGGGGATTCAAAATCCCCCGCCCTTAAAAGCTTGTCGGTTCGAGTCCGACCACCGGTACCACATCCTGCGCAGCCACGAGGGTGAAAATCAATGTTCAACGCGCTCATCGCACGACAAACCGAGGGTGGACACAGCATCGCTCTCGAGAACATCAGCCTGGATGACCTCCCGGCAGGCGATGTTTTGGTCAAAATTGACTACAGCACGCTCAACTACAAGGACGCCCTGGCCCTCACGGGAAGCGCACCCATTATTCGAAACTACCCCATGGTGCCGGGCATCGATCTGGCGGGCATCGTGGAAAGCAGCGCTGATGATCGATGGCAACCGGGTGCTCGCGTGGTCCTCAACGGCTGGGGTATTGGCGAGGGCCATTCAGGCGGTCTGGCGCAGTACGCCCGGGTAAGCGGTGATTGGCTGGTACAGCTTCCCAACAGGATCTCAACCCGGGACGCCATGTGTATAGGGACCGCAGGATACACAGCGGCGCTCTGTGTCGATGCGCTGGTGAAGCATGGTGTTTCACCAGATGATGGCGACATCCTCGTTACCGGTGCCAGTGGCGGCGTAGGCAGCCTGGCCATTGCCCTGCTGTCTGCAGCGGGATACCGCGTTATCGCCTCCACCGGGAAGACCGGAGAAATGGGCTATTTTCAGGCGCTGGGGGCGACTGATCTTATTGATCGGCAGACCCTCGCTGACGCAGGCAAGCCAATGCAGAAAGAAAGGTGGGCGGGCGTCGTTGACGCAGTGGGTGGCAATACCCTCGCCAATGCCTGTGCCCAAACCCGATATGGAGGGGCCATCGCCGCATGCGGCCTCGCCGAGAGTCCGTCCCTGAAGACCACGGTGATGCCATTTATTTTGAGGGGCGTAACACTCTATGGTATCGACAGCGTTATGGCTCCCCACCCCGCACGCGAGTCCGCCTGGGAGCGCCTTGCGAGAGATCTCGATAAAAGCAAACTGGACTCAGTGATCCAGGAAATTGGGTTGGCCTCGGCGCTGGATCAAGGGTCCGACATACTCGCGGGTAAGGTTCGAGGTCGTATACTCGTTGACGTCAACCGGTAGGACCGGTGTCTAGAACAGTACCAAAGTAGACACAACGACCATCATCCCGGCTGCCAGCTTGTTCAGCCACTGCAACCCCATATTCTCCGTGAATCGGCGCCGCAGCCACTGCCCTCCCAAGGCGTAAATCGACATAGAGAGAAACTCCGACACGAGGATGACCGATAGAAAGGTCAGTATCTGGCTTGCCAGTGGCGCTCCCTGCACCATAAACCCGGGCAAAAGGGCGAGCATAAATGCCCATCCCTTGGGGTTCATGATCGCCGTGGTAAAACCCAGGGTCAGCAGCGCCAGGGGCGACAGCGTGCCCGACGGGTCAGCACGCTCCAGCTGGGGTTCACTGATCCACAGCTGCCGCGCAATCCATAGCAGGTAACAGGCCCCAATCAGCATGAGACCCCTGAACCACCCCGGGTCAAGGCTCATCATGTTTTGCAAGAGCCAGACTGTGGCCGTGACCACCAGTGCCACGCCCAGCAGTTCACCCATCATCATCCACACGGTGCGCCGATAACCCTCGGAAATACCCAGGGAAAAAGCCAACATCATGCACATTCCGGGGGTCAACGAGACCAACGCAATGGTAGGAATGAACAAAATCAACAGTTCAGGATTCATTGGAAAAGATCAAAGATAGACGCTGGACGTACTCCGGGGAGAGCGGATTAATGGTCAAAATACATGACTTCCTGATGCAGGTAATCGAGTTCGGTGCCATGGTGCTGGCAACCCTGATTCTGGTCGGCCTCGTCGCTGTTGTTGTGCTCTACATTTTGGACGTCACCCAAACACAACAGGCCATTCGCAGAAACTATCCGGTTATCGGCAGGTTCCGCTACCTTTTTGAGCATCTAGGGGTATTTTTTCGCCAGTATTTCTTCGCCATGGACAGGGAAGAACTGCCCTTCAACCGTGCCCAGCGTGGCTGGATCGCGCGGGCAGCAAAGGACATAGACCACACCATCGCCTTTGGTTCCACCAAACCTATCCATACACCCGGCGATATCCTGTTTCTCAACAGTGCGTTCCCCAAGCTCGAAGAAGAGACCGAACTGGCTGAGCGAACACCCCTGCGCTTTGGCGAAGGATACGCTCGCGCGCCTTACGAGACCCATTCGGTCTTCCACATTTCAGCCATGAGCTACGGAGCTCTCTCAGCCCCAGCCATTCAGGCCCTCTCCAGCGGCGCGGCTGAAGCCGGCATCTTATTGAATACCGGTGAAGGCGGACTCGCTCCTTATCATCTCGAAGGAGAGTGCGACCTGGTCTTTCAAATTGGGACCGCCAAATATGGCGTACGCGACAGCGCAGGAAATCTATGCGATACCAAGCTCAAGGAGGTTGCCGCCCATAGCCAAGTCAAGATGTTTGAAATCAAATTGTCACAGGGGGCAAAACCGGGCAAGGGAGGCATTCTGCCGGCGGCTAAGGTAACCGACGTCATAGCCCGTACCCGCGGGATTCCCGAAGGTGAAGATTCCCTGAGTCCAAACCGGCATACCGACATCGCATCGGTGGATGACCTGCTGACCATGATCCACCGGATTCGCGCCGTGACAGGTAAGCCCGTGGGCATAAAATTTGTCCTCGGCCAACCCGAATGGCTGGATGAACTGTGTTCCAGCATCCATGAGCGCGGTCTTGACCATGCTCCGGATTTTGTGACCGTGGACAGCGCAGACGGCGGCACCGGTGCGGCACCACAAAGCCTGATGGACAATGTGGGGCTGCCCGCCGACAGCAGTCTCCCCTGGGTAGTCGATAAATTAGAGGAACACCAGCTCAGGCCGCGAATCAAGGTCATGTCCTCGGGGAAAATGAGTACCCCCTCTGGCGTGGCCGCGGCACTGTGCCTGGGCGCCGATAGCGTCAACACGGCGCGAGGTTTCATGTTTGCCCTGGGCTGCATCCAGGCACTGCAGTGCAACAAAAACACCTGCCCGACCGGCATAACTACCCACGACCCCGACCTGCAAAAAGGTCTTGACCCCCGTGTGAAAGCCAAGCGGGTTGCCAATTACGCGAGAAACCTGATCAAGGAAGTTGAGATCGTCGCCCACAGCTGCGGGGTCGTGAATGCTTATGAGCTGAGCCGCGAGCATGCCTATCTGGTCACTGCCAATGGACTGCCGGAACGTCTGAGCAAGCGCTATCCCGGGACCAAAGCGAGCACTGATCAGCAGGAGGATTAACGCCAATGACAATCAGTGGACGCTTCACACTGCTCGCTTCTCTGACAGCGATCTTCAGCGCACTGATATTGTTGGCAGCTCTGGTCTACCAGGATTTTGAGCACCGCAAAGCCCTGTGGCTGGCAGCTTCGGTGGCCAGCGTGTCGGCCAATACCCACTGGCAGCCGGCATTGCATTTTCGTAATGATCAGCTGATTGCCAATCAGCTGCAGCGCTTAGCACTCGATGACAAGGTATCGTGGGTGGCGGTACAGCATGTGGATGGCGAAGCACTGGCCAGCCGCCCCGCGGCAGCTGATGCCCCCGAACCCTCCCTGCTTGAACGCTTGAGCAATAACCGGCTTGAGGCGCTCATGGGCGTTCATTCACCAACCCCCCAAGCCATGGCGCCCTACCAGGGCGCCTTGGCTGTCATACCCTTGATGGACCGGCTGCTGGTTCTTTCGGTACCCGTCTATACGGCGGTCGACCCGCTACGCACCGATATCACCTTTGACGCCTACCTCGATCAAATTTGGCAGGGGAACGGCTCAGGCTCCCGCTATGTCAGTGGCTACATTGAACAGGGTATTTTTTTAGGTGACTTCCTGTGGATGGGAATGGAGGGCGCCATATCGATGATTCTTGGGGTGTTTATCGTCCTGCTGATCATCCTTTGGATCGTTCGGGTCCAGGCCCGCAGCTTGAACGCCCCGCTACTTCACATGGCGCGCATCGCTGAAGCCATAGATGCCGAGGAAATACCACTAAAAATAGATCCGCCCGCCGGGACAGACGAAGATATCGCTCGCATCACCCGCGTGCTCAACCGCATGGTTGAAGGTCTGGAACGCATGCAGCTCAAACTGGACGTGGATCGTTCGTTGATGAGCCTCCGCGCTGATTCAACCACACGCAAACTCAGCAAAGCAGAAGCTGAAGTGCATGAAAGCCGGCAGAGGGTGCGCCAGGTTTCCTATTTCGACCCCGTCACAGGCCTTGCCAATCGCCGGCTGATGCTGGAG
>JAKMEU010000215.1 GCA_022425845.1 Luminiphilus sp.
TGGCTTGGCGGATCGTCTTCGAGAGCTTTGTCCGCGAATCGGTCGACTTAAAACTGGAACGCCCCCCAGGTTGGATGCGCGAACCGTCGACTTTTCAGTGATGCAGCAACAGTGGGGCGATGAACCCAGGCCCGTTATGGCGCTTTATGGCAGCCGGGATCAACACCCTGAACAAACATGCTGCTGGATTACAGCTACCAATGCGCAAACCCACGACATTATTCGGGGTGGCCTCGACCGCTCACCGATGTTCAGTGGCGTTATCGAGGGCAACGGTCCCCGATACTGTCCGAGTATCGAGGACAAAATTCACCGGTTTGCTGATAAAGATTCACACCAGATATTTTTGGAGCCAGAGGGTCTTACCACCACTGAGCTTTATCCGAACGGGATATCGACCAGCTTGCCGTTTGATATACAGCTGGCTCTGGTTCGATCAATCAAAGGCTTGGAGAACGCCCACATCATTCGCCCAGGGTATGCCATAGAATATGATTTTTTTGATCCCAGGGACCTGCGTCACTCTCTCGAAACAAAAGCCATAGCCGGATTATTTTTCGCGGGGCAAATCAATGGAACAACGGGATACGAGGAGGCCGGAGCACAGGGTCTGCTTGCGGGTCTGAACGCCTCTCGACAGGCGCGCGATCTATCGGCCTGGGAGCCCCGGCGGGACGAGGCTTACCTCGGCGTGTTGGTTGATGATTTGGTTACCCTCGGAACGCAGGAGCCGTACCGAATGTTTACATCAAGGGCGGAATATCGCCTCTTGTTGCGCGAGGATAATGCCGATCTGCGGCTGACCGAAACAGGTCGCGAGCTGGGGCTGATCCCCGATGAACGATGGCAGGTATTCCAGCAGCGCAAAGAATCAATTGGTCGGGAGTTAACGCGGCTCGAGACCACATTCATTCAACCCGATACGCCACAGGCGGACGCCCTTGTCGGGAAGATAAAGACTCCCCTATCCCGGGAATATTCGCTTGCTGACCTTCTACGCAGACCCGAGCTTCACTATGACGACGTGGCCTCCCTGTCGGGTGAATCCTGTGTGACCACGGAGCACGCTGCCGAGCAAGTAGCCACCCAGATCAAGTACGCGGGTTATATTGATCGTCAGGCGGAAGAAATAGCGCGATTGCGCCGTCAGGAAGCGCTGAAGATTCCTGAAAACATCGATTACGGTTTGGTTCGCGGGCTTTCCAATGAAATACAACAAAAGCTCAGCGAAGTCAGACCAGCAACCCTGGCACGCGCAGGACGGATCTCAGGCGTCACACCGGCAGCCCTGTCATTACTTTTGGTTCATCTGAAACGACAGGATGGGATGAAACAAGCTTCCAATGCCTGACGATGCCCAAGCGTTACTGGGACGTGGCCTGGAGCAATTACAACTTCGTATCAGTGCGAAACAGCAAGCCGACCTGCTTGCGTACCTGAATCTGATTCTTCGGTGGAATAAAGCCTATAACCTGACAGCCATTCGGGATCCAGGCGCGATGGTGACTCGTCACCTCTTGGACAGTCTGGCGGTCGCTGAATTTTTACCTACGGGCCGTGTCCTGGATGTGGGCACTGGAGCGGGTCTTCCCGGCGTACCCCTGGCCATTGCCTTGCCGGAGCGCCAATTTTTTCTATTGGATGGGAACGGAAAAAAGACCCGCTTCCTCTTTCATGTGAAGACGCAGTTGGGACTGAACAATATCGAAGTTCTGGAAACCCGCATCGAAGACCACCAAATGTCCCCGGGTTATTCGGCGATCATCAGCCGGGCATATGCCAATCTCGAAACCATGGTTCGATCTTGTCGTCATGTACTGGCGCCCGGAGGCCGCCTACTCGCCATGAAGGCGGCTGGCGTTCATGATGAGCTGCAGCAACTGGGCGATCAGGGCTCACTGGTCACCCTGAGTAAAATCACGGTTCCCGGCCTTCCTGAGACAAGGTATCTTGCTGAGCTGGCTTTACCTCGGTGAGCAACCCGAATCACGGAATCAATGTATGAAGATAGTAGCGGTAGCCAATCAAAAGGGAGGCGTTGGTAAAACGACAACCAGCGTTAACCTGGCTGCCAGCCTGGCGGCCATGGGTCGGCGTGTTTTGTTGGTGGATATGGATCCTCAGGGTAATGCCACCATGTCGTCGGGTGTGGATAAGCATGAAGCCGCGATGACCGCCTACGACCTGCTGGTGGATCAGGTGCCCCTAGCTGAAGTTATGGTTCCGGCGGCGGATAATGGTTATTCCCTGGTGCCAGCCAATCGCGATCTTACCGCTGCCGAGATCGAGCTTCTCGATGTAGAAAAGAGAGAGCGACGTCTGGCTGATGCCCTCGCAGCGGGCTTCCAGTTCGATCTTATTATCATCGACTGCCCACCGTCATTGAGTATGTTGACCATCAATGCCCTCGTCGCGGCACAGTCGGTCATTGTCACTATGCAATGCGAGTATTTCGCCCTGGAGGGGCTGTCGGCCTTACTCAATACAATTCGCCGCATTGCCGACACGGTTAATCCACAACTTAAGATCGAGGGGATTCTGCGAACTATGTATGACCCTCGAAACTCACTTACGGGCGAGGTATCGTCACAGCTGCACAAACACTTTGGTGAACTGGTGTATCGAACCGTGATTCCCAGAAACGTTCGCCTGGCAGAAGCCCCCAGTCACGGTCTACCGGCGCTTCAATACGACAGGTATTCCTCGGGTGCCAGGGCGTATGCTGCCTTGGCGGGTGAGTTCGTCAAGAAACAAAACCAGACGGCGAGCTAGACAGAGCCTGGAATGTTTGGCTACAACCGCTTAGCGGGGAGTAAAGATTGAGCACAAAAAGACAACGCGGCAAGCTGGGGAAAGATTTGGATCTTCTTCTGGGGACGCCAACGTCCCGCGCACCAAAGGCTGCGGTTGAGACGTTGGGCTCCGAAGAGACCGATGAGGGTCAAACGGCACGCCCCAACCCAGAGGGCCTGCGCTACTTGCCGCTGGAAAAGCTACAGCGAGGCCAATTTCAACCTCGCCGAGATTTCGACGACGCGGCGCTCAAAGAGCTGTCCGAGAGCATCCAGACACACGGTGTCCTGCAGCCCATTGTTGTGAGGGCCCTGGGGCCCGACCGCTGGGAAATCGTAGCGGGGGAGCGGCGCTGGCGAGCCAGCCAAATGGCAGGTCAGGAACGGATACCGGCTCTGGTCAGGGCGGTAGATGATGAAGCCACCATAGCCATGGCGCTCATTGAAAACATTCAACGTGAAGACCTGAATGCGGTTGAGGAAGCCCAGGCGCTGCACCGGCTTCAGGTTGAGTTTGCGTTAAGCCAGCGGGAAATAGCAGAGCGGGTGGGCAAATCTCGATCGGTCATTGCCAACTTGTTGCGACTTCTAACGCTGGAGCCCGTTGTGAAAGCGCAGCTGGAGACAGGCGAGCTGGATACGGGACACGGCAAGGTATTACTGGCATTGGAGGGCGCTGAACAGATTAAGGCCGCCAAAGCCGTTGCGAAAAAGGGCCTGTCTGTTCGCCAAACTGAGGCCCTGGTTAAATCAATCCAGCGGGGGGGCTTAGAGAACAAAAGCGGTGCTGACGCCACTGACCCTGATGTTGCCCGGCTCGAACGCGATCTTTCCGACCGCCTGGGCTCACCTGTGGTGATTACCCAGGGGAAAGGAAAAAGCGGCAAGATTGTTATCCGTTACTCCAGCCTTGAAGAGTTGGACGGCCTACTTGGCCGTATTCGCTAGCGCACAACCTGTTGAAGGGCTCAGGTCTTTAGACTAGACTGGCGCCCCCACCGGTTCGGGGGCGGTGTATCTTTGGATAAATCTGGACCACGGGACCCAATGGCGAGCGTCCGGCGCCAGCTTCTGCGAGCGCTATGCTGGTCTTCAGCGAGCGTTTGTTTGGCGGCTGCGGCGGCGATGCTATGGCAGGGCTACGAGGTTGCTACTGCCGTTCTGCTGGGGGGAATTATTGTGCTGGCGCCCAATGGGTGGATGGCGCTGCGCGTCGCGCGGCTCGAAGGACATCGGGTAGCCTCGCAATTGGCATTGGCAAAATTCGCGTTGTGTGGGTTGGGTTTTGCGCTGTTATTTGCGCTGAAACCCGACATCAGCGCTCCTGCGGCCCTGTGTGGGGCCGGGTTGGCACTGGTAGCGTTACCTGCATATATGGTGCTGGATCAACAGAAAACACAGCGGTAATGGCAGTCAAAAACATACTCGAAACGGTATAAAATGGCATCGAACGGGCACGAACAGACGGTATCAGAGTACATCGTCCACCATTTAACGAACCTGACCTACGGCAAATTGCCGGCGGGCTTTGTGCGTGACGATGGCACGGTTGTATCGGAAGCTGGGTTATGGACTACGGCGCATGGGGGTGACGAAATCGCCGCTATGGGTTTTAACGCCATTCACGTGGATTCAATGATCTGGTCTGTTGGTCTGGGTCTCATTTTCTGCTGGTTGTTCCGAAGTGTCGCGAAAAAAGCGTCCGCCGACACGCCGTCTGGAATGGTCAATTTCATTGAAATGGTGGTTGAGTTTGTCGACAACACCGTCAAGGACACATTCCACGGACGCAACCCCCTTATTGCGCCACTGGCTCTGACCATATTCGTCTGGGTGTTTTTGATGAACCTCATGGACCTGATACCCGTGGACTTGATTCCCCATGGGCTTATGTTGGCCGGGGTGGAGTACCAGAAAATCGTACCGTCCACCGACCCCAACATCACCATGGGTATGGCCATTGGCGTGTTCATACTGATGCTGTATTACTCGATTAAGGTGAAAGGCTTTGGCTTCGTCCGGGAACTGAGCCTGAACCCCTTCAATCACCCGCTTTTTATTCCCGTTAACCTCTTCATGGAGGTGGTCGGACTGCTGGCCAAGCCGTTTTCACTGGGGCTTCGGTTGTTCGGCAACATGTACGCCGGGGAAATGATATTTATCCTGATCGCCGCGCTGTTCAGCGTTGGGGTGTTATGGATGCTGCCCGCCGCCCTGCTGCAGGTAGGTTGGGCCATTTTCCACATTCTGGTCATTACCCTTCAGGCCTTTATCTTTATGGTACTGACCATCGTCTATTTGAGCATGGCCCACGAGGACCACTGAGCTCGAAATCCATACTAAACAACGCAATATCCAATAGGAGATAACCATGGAAATGATTTATGTTGCCGCCGCCATCATGATGGGCCTCGGTGGAATGGGAGCCGCCATTGGCGTCGGTATTCTTGGCGGTAAGCTGATCGAAGGATCTGCACGCCAGCCTGAACTGGCGCCCAAGCTCCAGGGCACCTTCTTTCTTGGCGCAGGCCTGGTTGATGCGATTCCGATTATCGGGGTTGGTATTGCCATGTACCTGATCTTTGTTGTTGCCGGCTGAGCGTTACCCACAGTGATTGCCGGTACACGGTGTACTGGTTTCCCAGGTGACAACAGGAGCACACAGTGAATATTAACTTAACGCTTATCGGCCAACTGCTCGCATTTGTGGCCTTTGTTGCGTTCTGCATGCGCTTTGTCTGGCCCCCCATTGTGGCCGCCATGGCGGAGCGTCAGCAAAAGATTGCTGATGGCCTTGCCGCTGCGGACCGAGCGGGACATGACCTAGAGTTGGCCCAGAAACGAGCCGTGGAAGAGATGGCTGAAGCCAAGCGCGAAGCGGCAACAATCATTGAGGCGGCCAATAAACGCGCCGCAGCGCTGGTTGAAGAAGCTAAAGTTGCCGCCCAGGCTGAGGCAGAACGTGTCAAGGCGGCGGCTGAAGCTGAAATAGAGCAGGAGCGGGCCAGGGCGCAGGAACAGCTGATGACACAGGTCAGCAGTCTTGCTGTTGCGGGCGCAGAGAAAATTTTGGGCAGCGAAATCGACGCGGCCAAGCATGCTGAGCTCCTCAGGGGCCTCACGGCGGAAGGCTGACAATGGCTGAGCCAAGAACCCTTGCAAGACCCTACGCCCGTGCCGCGTTCGAGTACGCTCGGCAGAGCGGTGACCTGGATGGCTGGTCATCAGCACTGGCGGTCGCAGCGGCCGTGAGTCGAGAGGCTGCGATGGTCGTTGTGTTGGGTGACCCGGGGACAACGGCGGATCAGAGAGCCGAGAAACTTGCAGGTGTTTTAGGTGATGCCCTGAGCGATCCGGTTCAAGCCTTCCTTGTGATTATGGCGGACAACGGCCGGCTGGGCCTGCTGCCCGAAACCGCGGCGCTGTTTGCCGAGTTAAAGGCGGCTCAGGAAGCATCGGTCAACGTCGAAGTTATTTCAGCATTCGATGTTGATGACGCCGCCCTTGCTGAAATATCAGAGGCGATGTCGCGCCGATTCGAGCGCACAGTGTCCATTACATCAGAGACAGACTCTACCTTGGTGGGTGGAGCTGTTATTCGTGCTGGCGATATGGTTATCGACGGCTCGGTTCGCGGCCGGCTTAACAAACTCGCCGGTACGCTGACACCCTGACAGAGGAATAGGTCATGCAACAACTTAACCCTTCGGAAATCAGCGATATCATCCGGCAACGGATTGACCAGCTCGATGTGACATCCCAAGCCACAAACGAAGGCACGATTGTTTCGGTAACCGACGGCATTATTCGCATCCATGGGCTGACCGAAGTTCAGTATGGGGAGATGATCGAGTTCGACGGCGGGGTCTTCGGCCTTGCCCTGAACCTGGAGCGCGACTCTGTGGGCGCGGTTGTGCTGGGTGACTACAAGCAGTTGGCCGAGGGGCAGACCTGCCGCTGTACGGGAAGGATTCTGGAAGTGCCGGTGGGTCCCGCTTTGCAGGGCCGTGTTGTTGATGCCCTGGGTAACCCCATTGACGGCCGCGGCAGCATTGATACCGATGAGACTGATGCGATTGAAAAAATTGCACCCGGGGTAATTGCCCGACAATCCGTCGACCAGCCCGTGCAGATTGGCCTGAAAGCTATCGATGCCATGGTACCCATTGGTCGTGGCCAGCGGGAATTGATTATTGGTGACCGACAGGTCGGCAAAACAGCGATTGCCGTCGATGCCATCATCAACCAGAAAGGCACTGGCATTAAGTGCGTTTACGTAGCGGTAGGTCAAAAGGCCTCTTCGGTGGCGTCGGTGGTACGCAAGCTCGAAGAGCACGGGGCAATGGAGCACACCATTGTGGTAGCCGCCAACGCCTCTGACCCGGCCGCCATGCAGTTCCTGGCGCCTTTTGCCGGTTGTACGATGGGTGAGTACTACCGTGATCGAGGCGAAGATGCCCTGATCATTTACGATGACCTCTCCAAACAGGCTGTTGCCTATCGCCAGATATCTCTTTTGCTGCGGCGACCTCCCGGTCGTGAAGCCTACCCCGGTGATGTGTTCTATCTGCACTCACGACTTCTAGAGCGTGCTGCTCGGGTCAATGCTGCCTACGTGGAAAAGTTTACCAACGGCGCCGTTAAGGGCCAGACCGGCTCGCTTACAGCGCTGCCTGTCATCGAGACACAGGCAGGTGACGTGTCAGCGTTTGTACCAACCAACGTGATCTCCATTACAGACGGCCAGATTTTCCTGGAGGCCGATATGTTCAATGCCGGCATTCGCCCGGCCATGAATGCGGGGA
>JAKMEU010000224.1 GCA_022425845.1 Luminiphilus sp.
TCAGAGGGTAGGGCGCCACCGAGCCCCTGAATGTCGCTATCGACACGATTGAAGATCCAGTCGCCCAACAGGTTAATCAGTCCACTGGCCTCGGCCAGCGGTGCAAATACGGCGGGGGAAATGGCCCCCAGCTCTGGGTGCGTCCAGCGAACCAGGGCCTCGACACCACAAATACGCCGGCTCACCGAATCAATTTGTGGCTGATAGGCCATGAACAGCTGATCCGGGCTTTCAAGGGCTCCGCGCAGATCAGCTTCCAGGCGCAGTTTTCGGTCCGCGTCGTCGGCCAGGCTGTTGTCGTACAACCGATAGCGATTTCTTCCGGTTGCTTTAGCGGCGCCCAGCGCAATGTTTGCGCGTCGCAACAGCGATTCTGGATCCAGGCCATGTTCGGGTGCCACGGCAATACCCACACTGGCAGACAGCACCAGGTGGTTGTCGCTGAAGATCAGCGGAGCACTCAATGTCTCCAGCGCCAGCTCGGCAATTTTTTCAAGCTCGGCATGATCCAATACGTTGCGCACAATGACATTAAATTCGTCGCCGCCCGGCCGCGTCAGGTCTATTGTTAAATCCCGCAGGCCGGCGCGGTCGATATCCTCATGAGGGTCCGGTCCGGCGGGCGCAAAGGCCGCAAGCCGCTCCTCGAGTCGCGCAGCGACCACGCGCAGCAGACTGTCGCTCAGCGCTTCACCCAGTGGATCATGAATTCTCTTGAAATGATCGAGGTCAACCATAAGCAAACCGACGCTGCGGTTGTGCGTGCTGGCCTCAATCAGGCTGGTCTGGAGTTGGTCGGTAAAGCTCTTTTTATTGGGCAGCGCGGTCAGCGGATCAAAATAGGCCAGGGTGCGCAGTTGTGCCTGCTGCGACTTGAGTGACGAAAATGCTGAGGCAGCGCGCAGCATGTATTTCACGTCCCGCGATAGCAGGGGCCAGTTGATGGGTTTGGTTTTGTACTGCGTCGCGCCCACCTCAAAACCCCGGTCAATGGAGGCGCTGTCGTTGGCTCCGGTTGCTATGAGGATTGGTATGTCCCGTCCCGAGGGGGTGCTACGTATCGCTTCGCACACTTCGAAACCGTTCATTTTGGGCATGTCGACGTCGAGGAAAATAAAATCGGGCGCTTCGGCGTTGAAGATGCCCAAGGCTTCCTCGCCATCTTCGGCTTCAATCACCTCAAGTCCGGTCGCTTCCAGGCACTCCCTGGCCAGAAGTCGCACTGTAGGATCATCATCGCAGACGAGGATCTTTGTACCTTCCTGCATCGTCGGTATTGCAGAGGTCTCGGTAGTCAAGGGACTCTCTTGGGCTCGCTATCTGATGGCGAAATAGTAGCATCCTTAACGTTGTAGACCACTGCATACAGCAACAGTTGTGCTAACCTTTCCGGATCTTGTTTCCCCGATTAACCCTCGATGTCCATTGCCGAAGCAAAGCTCATAAAAATCCGTGAGCAGGTTCAGGAACACCTGAGCCTGGCGGAGCGGTCCATGATGTCCCCGAACCGAAAGGCAGAGCTTGAGGCTTTGATCAGGGAGCGGTTGGTAGCTGAGAACGCCGTGATTGTGGCGCACTACTACACGGCGCCTGAGATACAGGCCCTCGCAGAGGCTACGGGCGGATGCGTATCCGATTCCCTCGAGATGGCTCGCTTTGGTCGTGATCATCCGGCAGATACCCTGATTGTCGCTGGCGTCAGGTTCATGGGTGAGACCGCGAAGATTCTTACGCCGGGTAAACGGGTGTTGATGCCCGACCTGGAGGCAACCTGTTCGCTGGACCTCGGTTGTCCGGCAGATGAGTTCTCAAAATTCTGCGATGCGCACCCCGATCGCGACGTGGTGGTTTATGCCAATACATCGGCCGCGGTTAAAGCCCGTGCCGACTGGGTGGTTACCTCGAGCATTGCCCTCGATGTCGCAGAGCACCTCGCTGCCGAGGATCGTAAAATTATCTGGGCACCGGATCGGCACCTCGGTGACTATGTCCGGCGCACCACGGGTGCAGATATTTTAATGTGGGACGGTGCCTGCATCGTCCATGAAGAGTTCAAGGCACGGGGAATCGCAGATCTAAAGCAGGTCCACCCCGATGCGGCTGTCCTGGTTCATCCCGAGTCGCCGGAACCGGTTATAGCGCTGGCAGATCGAGTGGGTTCGACCACCCAGATCATCAACGCGGCGCGGGAGATGCCCCAGGACACGTTTATCGTGGCAACGGACCAGGGTATTTTTTTCAAGCTTCAGCAGGCCGCACCCCATAAGCATTTTCTAATAGCCCCCACGGCAGGCGAGGGCGCGACCTGTCGCAGCTGTGCCAACTGCCCCTGGATGGCCATGAATGATCTCGAGCGGTTGGCCAATGTATTTGACGCGCAGGGCAACGAGATTTCAATCGATCCTGAATTAGGGCGAGCCGCCATGCGTCCGCTTGAAAGAATGCTTAATTTTGCGGCTGACTTACAGACAGGTGTTGTTGGCCGGGCGTGAGTCGCTGCTAGCCCTTGTCCAGGGCGCTGCGCATTTCCATAATCTGCCCGATTCGGTCATTGATCTGTGCCGATACGGTGAAGTCATCACCCACAAGCTGTAAGGCATACACCAGTTGGCGTTGTGCTGCGTCGAGGTTACCCACCAGAATGAAGTACTCCGCGCGGGATTGGTGCAGGCCAATGATGTTGCCACTCAAACCCTGAACCTCAGCCAGCAGATACCATAGCCCCGGGTCGTTGGGCTTAATCCTGGACTGGTCAATCAGGATTTCCTCGGCGCGATGGGACTGCCCTCCCTGTTGCAAGGCATGGGCGTAGGCCATGGTCAGTGGATGGTTGCCGGGCGAAAGTCGAAGGCGCGCCTGTAGCCTCTCGGCCGCCAGCTCGGGCTGCCCTTTTACCAGTGCAATCTCTGCGTCCGCGAGAATATATTCGATGCGTTGTTCACGCTCAGACCAGATGTCATCAAGCGCAAGCGCGGCCTCCTCCGGTCGCCCTGCCTTGGTCAGCGCGATTGCAAGGCCATAGGTGGCGGCCTCCCGTGATCGCGGCTTGCCCTCCAGCGGACCTTTAAATTGCGCAACGGCTTCTTCGGGGGTGTCGGCGAGTGACACCGCTACGCGTGCCCGCATGAGTTGGTAGTCGAGACTGACAGGGCGAATGCGTTTTGGATACTGCCGCGCTCGGTTCCGCGTATCGGCAATGCGCTTTTCCGACAGTGGGTGGGTGCGGAGGAACTCCGGTATTCGATTGGAACTGCTGTATCGGGTGGCCGCGAGCATGCGCTCAAACATGGCAGGCGCCGCATAGGGATCCATACCCGCATCGTAAAGGATGCGCAGACCCACTCTGTCGGCCTCGGCTTCATTGGCGCGGCGGTAGCGCAGTTGCTCGTCCTGAAGCGCAGCCTGGGTGGCTGTCATGGCGGCCAAGCCTGCGTCGGTACCTGCGGTGGCAGCCAGCAAAATACCGGCCAGCAGCCCGGCAATATTGATAGTCGACTGGCTCTGGGCCAGTTCCACACCCCGGGAAAAATGCCGCTGGCTCAGGTGTGCAATCTCGTGGGCCATCACCGTGGCAAATTCATCCTCGGTCTGTGCATAGGCGAACAGGCCGGTGTGAACTCCAATGACCCCGCCGGGAACCGCAAATGCGTTGATGGTGGGATTGTCTACAATCACAAACTCAAGGCGCCTATCCTGAAGCTCGCTAAAGGTCACCAGTTCAAAGACCAGTGACTCCAGGTAGCTGTGCAACAGCGGATCGTTCAGTGTGGGGGCCTGACGTCTGAAGGCTTTCAACCACCATTGGCCCAGGTTGTACTCGTAATCGGCGGAGAACAAGCTGGTGCTCGACTCGCCGAGGTTGGGTATTTTTAAGCCTTCGGTGGATGCGGTGCCCGACAACGGCAGCAGCAGAAAAATGGTCAGCAGGCCATTACGCACAATGGCGCGCCCTGTGGAGCACTTCGATCTGATGATGGGCAAGCAAAACATCGGCGCACTCTATCGCAAGTCCATCTTCTTTGGTTGTCTTGTCCATTAAGAGTTCACAGGAAGATGGCCCGGAGCGGTTATACTCTGATCCCAGAATGTCGTTTGGCGGAATACCAATGTCCGATAAGCATATCGATGCCCGGGGGCAAAAATGCCCCATGCCGCTGCTCATGGCCAAACGGGGTCTCCGGGATATGCCGCCCGGGGGTGTGCTGGAATTATTGGCGACTGATCCCGGTTCCACGCGTGATTTCCAGTCATTGCAACGGTTGGCGGGACATTCGGTGGAATCAATCACCCTGTCGGACGGCAGTTTTAGACACCTGATTACCAAGGCCGCATCGTGATCGATATCTTCAGAAAATGGTATGACCGTTACCTGAGTGAGGAGGAATCAGTACTCTTGCTGGTGCTGCTCTTATCCGGGCTGTTGTTGCTCGCGACTGTGGGCGACATCCTGACCCCCATTTTCGTTGCCATTATTCTCGCTTACCTGATGCAGGGCGTGACCAATCAATTGTTCAGGTGGGGTGTCTCGACCCGAATTGGTGTGTGGATTTCCACCCTGATGTTCACCAGTGCATTTTTTGCGTTTGTGCTGGGATTGCTGCCGCTGGTGTGGCGGCAGTTGGTGAGTCTGGCCCGAGAGGCCCCGGCCATGGTCGATCGCGGGCGAACCGAACTAATGGTTCTGCCTGAGCGGTACCCGGCCCTGATCACCCAGGAGCAGATCGACCTCGCCATGAACAGTGTTCAGGGCGATATGGCCCAGTGGGGGCAATTACTGGTGGCCAAGGGGTTTAGCAGTATTCCCGGCCTGCTGGCCGTGATGGTTTACATGATACTGATACCCCTGATGGTGTTCTTCTTCCTGAAGGATCGCGAGCAAATTTTGGCCTGGGCGGGGGCGTTCCTGCCGGAAAAGCGTCCGCTGCTCACCCAAATCTGGAACGAAATGAATCAGCAGTTCGCCAATTACGTGCGTGGCAAGGTGATAGAAATCATCATTGTCGGGGGCGTCAGCTACGCCAGTTTTGCGTTCTTTGGCCTCAACTATGCGGCGTTGCTGGGTCTTTTGGTCGGTCTGTCTGTGATCATTCCCTACATCGGAGCGACGCTGGTTACCATCCCCGTAATGGCCGTTGCCTTCTTCCAGTGGGGCATTGGGCCGAGCTTTTACTGGGTAGTGGGCGCTTACACACTCTTTCAGGTTCTCGATGGAAACGTACTGGTACCGCTGTTATTCAGTGAGGCCGTTAACCTGCATCCCGTTGCCATTATCATTGCTGTCCTGTTTTTCGGGGGCATCTGGGGCGTCTGGGGGGTATTTTTTGCCATCCCGCTGGCCACCCTGGTGAGTGCGAGGGTGGCCAGCGGGATGGCAAAAAGGGGGGGGGGGGGGGGGGGGGGGGGGGGGGGGGGGGGGGGGGGGGGGGGGGGGGGGGGGGGGGGGGGGGGGGGGGGGGGGGGGGGGGG
>JAKMEU010000231.1 GCA_022425845.1 Luminiphilus sp.
ATGTTACCGCGCAATCAGCTGATGGGTCGGCTTCTGTCGCCATTACGCTGTCGCGCCTGGATACGACGGTCACCCCGACTGACTATCTGGCAGGCACCGCCGCGGGTGATCTCTCCGACCAGCGTGAACTGGAACAATTTGGTCTGTCCGGCAGCACGGCCCGGGCCACAGCAGGGGCAAGCAGCAAGCGCCTCGCGGTACTCGATCACAAGTACCGGTTTTTATTCGAGGGCACCGGCGCAGATGCCGACGCACTGACCATCATCGAAAGCTTCCGCCCCCTGGTGGCCAAAGAGAAAGCCCGTGGGCCCAGTCGCACACTGCATTACGTGCAGGTGCCCCGGGGCGCCACTGTGCAAAGCCTGTCCTCAGGCGCGCGCATTCCCGATGCCGAAGATCAGCTGCGCCTCATCAATGGCTACTACCCGGTGGGCGAACCCCGGATCGGCGACTGGATAAAAACCATCCGCTGAGACAGACTCGTCACACGGGGTCTATTGATGCGGGAGAGCAACGGTGAAAACTTCTCGTTACGTTACGGCGTTGTTCCTGTGCCTTCTGGGCGCTTCCGCACAGTCAGAGGTCACGGTGTACACCGCAGCGCTGGTCCGGACCCTCGAGCCGGCGCTCCCTGAAGCGACCGCCGTTGCCGTTGAGGATGGTCGCATCGTCGCGGTGGGAAGCCTTGACGATATGGAGCCCGTGTTGCGCTTACGGGGTGGCACCATCGATCGGCGCTTCGAAGACCGGGTCATTGTTCCCGGCTTCATCGACCCGCATGTCCATCCCCTGCTCCCGGCCATTCTGACCCAGTTTCCCTTCCTGGCCCCCGATGATTGGTCACTGCCCACGGGCGAATTCCCCGGAGCAACTACGCCCGAAGCCTATAAAAAACGCCTTCTGGAGCTGGCCCAACAGCACAATGACCCTCAGGTGCCTTTCATTGCCTGGGGCTACCACCCGCTCTGGCACGGGGAGGTTTGGCGCGCTGACCTGAACGACTGGTTTGGGGAGCAGCCCGTGATGATTTGGCACCGCTCCTTCCATGAGTTGATCGGCAACGATGCCGCCTGGGCCCTGCTGGGTGTGACTGCGGAAGACGCCGCTGGCACCCCCGAGGCAAACTGGGAGCGCGGCCATTTCTACGAGGGTGGCCTCAAGGCTGTCGTTGGCAAGCTCGGTTTTTTATTTGAGCCCGCCCGGTTCGGCCGGGGCATGCAGAATTTCCTGACCATGATGCATCAAAGTGGCGTGACCACCGCCCTCGATATGGGCACGGGACTCTTTGGCGATCCGCTACAGGAAATTGAGGGTATCCGCGCCGTGGCGGAGGCCTACCCAGTGCCCACACGCATCATTCTGACGCCCATCATTCTCGACTTTATCACCCGCGGTATCGCGCCCGATGAGGCGCTTGCCGAAATCAGGAATTGGCAGGCCGCAAACAGCTCGCGGGTCTCGGTAGGCCATCATTTCAAGCTCATGCTCGATGGCGCGATATTCAGTGGCCTCAGTCAGTTTGGCCCACCGGGCTACCTCGATGGCCACGAAGGCGTCTGGATGGCACCAAGAGATGTGACCCTGGAGTTTGCCCGTACGTTCTGGAATGCCGGCTTCCAACTTCATGCCCATGCCAACGGCGACGCGGCGGCGGGCTGGTTCATCGAACTTCTGACAACCCTGCTGCGGGAGTCTCCCCGAGCCGATCACCGGATGACACTGGAACATTTTGCCTACAGCACAGAGGATCAAACGCGGCAGCTGAAAACCCTGGGCGCCCTGGTGTCAGCCAATCCCTATTACCACTTCATTCTCTCTGAACTCTACGCCGACAGCTGGTTGGGGCCTGATCGAGCACGGCAGATGGTGCGTCTGGGCAGCCTTGAGCGGGCCGGCATCACGCTGGGCCTTCATTCAGACAGCCCCATGGCGCCATTATCCCCGCTGACCCTCATATGGGCGGCCAGCGCTCGGGAGACCATTGGTGGGTCGCCGGGAATTATGTCCGAGGCCTTGTCTCGGGAGACAGCGCTGCGGGCGGTTACCGTTGATGCAGCCTGGATATTGGGGCGGGAAGACGATCTGGGCTCTATT
>JAKMEU010000236.1 GCA_022425845.1 Luminiphilus sp.
CGGCTTCACCGTCGGCATCTATGACCAGCGCCTCGGCTGTGGCATCTGCCAGCCACTGCTCGGGGTCGGGGATCAGCAGGGTGATGAGGCCTTCATCACCGGCAATGACCTGCGTCTCCGGATACCGCTCTGCCAGCGCTGCTGCCAGCTGGTCATCTTTCAGTCGGCGGTGCTTAACGGGATACCGTGCTTCAGGGTAGGCCGGCCAGGTTTCTGACTGAAGGGTTTCGGGCCTGTCGTCCACGAGGACAGCCAACTCAACACGAATCCATCCCGATCCGGCATTTGGGTCTATGTCGTCAGGAACGACCACCTCAATAACGGGGTCGTCCTGTGCCCACGCGGCTGATGCGAGGGCTAGAACAATAAGAAAACACTTTCCTGTGCGCAGTCCCATGATGCTCAGTCCTGGTTGAGGGTCTCGAGCAACTGCTCGACGAAGGCCTTTCGTTCCGGCAGGCCGGGTAGCTCACTGTTGAAACGCAGCTTGTTGGAGCCGGCAAGGCTGAAGGTCCTGGGGTCGCTCTGCACGAGCTTCACCAGGGTTAACGGCTCCACCGCTGTCTGATCTGTGAATAGAATGCTACCACCGTCATGGCTGGCTTCAATCTCTGCTATTCCCAATCGTTGCGCCCGGACACGCAGTCCACCCTGTATGAACAGGCTCTTGGTGGACTCAGGCAACAGTCCGAAGCGATCAATCATTTCTACCTGGATTTCACGTAAGGCTTCATGGGTCGCTGCTGCGGCAATGCGCTTGTAGAGCACAAGCCGAGACGTAATGTCGGGTAGGTAGTCTTCTGGAATCAGGGCGGGCGTGTGCAGTTTGACCTCGGTCCCGGCATCGAGTGGGCTGTCAATGTCTGGAATTTCGCCCCGCTTGAGGGCCCGTACCGCACTGTTCAGCATGTCCAGGTACAGGCCAAAGCCGACGCTGTGAATTTGCCCTGATTGTTCATCACCCAGCAGCTCGCCCGCGCCCCGGATTTCCAGGTCGTGGGTTGCAAGCAAATAACCGGCGCCGAGCTCCCCTGCGGCTTCGATAGCCTCAAGCCGTTTCTCAGCGTCGGATGTCATTGCCGAGCGGGGCGGACAAAGGAGGTAGGCATAGGCCTGATGGTGCGAGCGCCCGACCCGCCCGCGAAGCTGATGCAGTTGGGCGAGGCCGAATTTATCAGCCCGGTCGATAATGATCGTATTGGCGTTGGGTACGTCGATGCCTGTTTCAATGATGGTGCTACACACCAGGATATGGTGGCGAGTGTGATAGAAGTCACTCATCACACGCTCCAGCTCCACCTCACGCAACTGGCCGTGGCCAATGCCTACGGACAGCTCCGGTAGCAGTTCCCGCAGCCGCGCAGCGGTTTGCTCGATGGTCTTAACCTCGTTGTGCAGGTAGTAAACCTGCCCGCCCCGAAGCGTCTCCCTGAGAATGGCTTCCTTGACCAGTGCGACGGAATGTTCCCTGATGAAGGTTTTGATCGACAGCCGCCGCGCCGGTGGGGTCGCGATGATGGAGAGGTCACGAAGCCCGCCCAGCGCCATGTTGAGCGTTCGGGGGATGGGCGTGGCGGTCATCGTCAGGATATCCACCTGAGCACGCAGGGCTTTTATGGCTTCCTTTTGCTTAACGCCAAATCGGTGTTCTTCATCAATCACCAGCAGGCCCAGATCTTCAAATCTGAAGTTGCTCTGCAGTAACTTGTGGGTGCCGATCAACAGGTCGACGCTGCCCGATGCGACGTCGGCCTGTATTTTCTCTATGTCGCGGTTTGACTGGAATCGGGACACAACCTGAATGTTGACGGGCCAATCGGCGAAACGGTCGCGAAAGCTGTTGAAGTGCTGCTGAGCAAGCAGGGTGGTGGGAACCAGAACGGCTACCTGCTTCTCGTTTTGGATGGCAATGAATGCGGCTCGCATCGCGACCTCGGTCTTGCCGAAGCCCACGTCACCGCAGACCAGGCGATCCATGACCTTGGGTGCGCACATATCGGCCTGGACGGCTTCGATCGCCGCCTGCTGATCCGGGGTCTCCTCAAAAGGGAATTGCTCACTGAAACGCTGCCAGGGACCTTCATCAATCTCGCATTGAAAACCCTGTCGGGCTTCACGCCTGGCGTAGACTTCAAGCAACTGGGCGGCCACATCGTTGGCTTTTTCCCGGGCCCTGCGTCGCGCCTTTTCCCACTGTTCGCTACCCAGCCGATGCAGGGGTGCTGTATCTGGATCGGCCCCCGTGTACCGGGCAATCAGGTGCAGCGAACCCACGGGCACGTAGAGCTTGTCCGCGTCGGCGTATTGCAGAAGCAGGAACTCAGCCTGGGCGCCATCGATCTCCAGCGATTGCAGGCCGAGGTAGCGTCCCACGCCGTGTTGCAGGTGGACGACAGGAACCCCGGGGCGAAGTTCTGTCAGGTCCCTAACAATGGCGTCGGCGCTGGTTTCTTCAACTGCCTTGCGTCGCCGCCGCTGTGCGACCCGCTCTCCGAATATCTGGTTTTCGACCAGCAGCGTGGGTTGCCCCTGGCCCCGGAATACACCGCGATCCAGGGGCGCAACGGTGATAGCCAGATCGGCCCCTGATGAGGTGAACTCATGCCAGCTGCTTACTGCGGTGGCGGTCAACTGCGCATCCTTCAGCCCTTCGAGCAATACCTCGCGCCGGCCCGGGGATTCCGCGCAGAGCAAAATCGGTCCGTCATGGGTTGCCACGAAGGCCTTGAGGCGATCCATGGCCGTGTTGCCCTCGGTCACGGCCTGGAGTTGGGGTGGTACCAGAAAACCCGTGTCCACGTGGGTGGGGGCATTCGCGTCGGTTCGCAGTTCGAGGACCGCGTAGCTGCCCAGGCCTGCGTAGAGTTCTTCCACGGGGATAAATACGGCTGCGGGAGGGAGAAGCGGACGCCTTGGATCGATGCCGTACTCCTCGTGGCGCGCAGTGACCTCGGACCAGAACTGACGGGCGGCGTGATAATGATCCCCCACAGTGACGATGCTCGCGTGCTCGGGAAGATAATCAAATACCGATCCACACTGGTCGAAGAACAGGGGCAGAAAATACTCGGCGCCACCGGGCACCCGCCCCGCACAGATTTCCCTGAACAGCGGACAGGCCTCAGGGTCGCCATCGAACTGGCGGTACCAATTCATCTTGAAGCGATGGATTGCCTCGTCGGACAGCGGAAATTCCCGTGCGGGAAGCAACCTAACGGCCTCGACCTTTTCGATGGTGCGTTGCGTCTCAGGGTCAAAAGTGCGCAGGCTTTCGACCTCGGCATCAAACAGATCAATGCGATAGGGGACATGGCTGCCCATGGGGAAAATATCCAGTAGGGATCCCCTGACCGCGTATTCGCCATGCTCGTAGACCGTATCGACAGCTCGGTAGCCGTTCAGGGCGAGATTGTTGACCAGCGTATCGCTGTCCAACGATTGTCCGACGTCCAGCACGAGGCTGTTACCGGCCACATAGTGCACTGGAGGACTTCGCTGCATAAGTGTTGTGACGGGCACCAGCAAAATACCGGAACGCATCCCGGGAAGCTGGTGAAAGGTATTCAGCCGCTCGGAAACGATGTCCTGATGGGGGGAGAAACTGTCATAGGGCAGGGTCTCCCAGTCTGGGAGCGTCAATATGTCGGTTGGTTTACGGCAAAACAGGGGCAACTCGCGTTCGAGCGTTGCGGCCACGGCCGAGCTGGGAACGATGACCACAACAAACGCCTGCGCTTCGGCGAGTTCCGCGATCGCCATAGCCGCTGCGGCCCCAGGACAGGGTCCTAGGGCAGTTCGGGTCCCGGGCTTTTCCGGCCAGGGTGTCGGGGCGACAAATTGGGTAAACATCGACGATCCGCTGAAGTGGGCACTGAAGCCATAAAAGTGGGCCATGGACCAGCGCTCCATGGGCCCGAATGTCGTCTATGGCTTGCGACCCGGGGTGGCTTGGCCGGATAATAGCGCATTACCCACCCCGTTTTTCCAAATTGAGGAGTACCACGTGACCGACCAGCGCAAACGCGAGCGTCCAGCTGACTATTTTTCGGACTGGAAGGAGCGGGAGGCACTCGCTGAAGCCATGATTCCCCAGGTTGGGGCCATGGCCCGGGAACGCAACGTCAAATGCTATATCTACGGTCATTCGCTGGTGAACCAGTCGGTGCTGGACATCATGAAAACCCACCGCTACGTGCGGCAGGTCGAGCAAAACGAATTATCAGAGTTTGAGACCGCGCCGGTCTTAAATGCCATGAGGAATCTGCCCTTGGGTCCCAGCCACATCGATGTGGGCAGGCTGGCGGTGGAATTCTACGATAAAGGGCAGGGCGACGGCCTGTCCCTAGAAGACTATGTCGCGCACCAGCTGGACTTTCTGCTGAACTCAACCGAGCGTCCTGTGGACAAGCCCGTAGATGTGGTGTTGTACGGTTTTGGCCGCATCGGGCGGCTGATGGCGCGTATCCTCATCAATAAGACCGATGGCGGAGACAGTCTTAGGCTTCGTGCGATCGTTGTTCGGCGCGGGGGGGCGGCCAATGACCTGGTCAAGCGTGCCAGTCTGCTGCGACGAGATTCGGTCCATGGGACATTTCGTGGAACGATACGAGTCGATGAGGATCGCCAGTCTTTCGTGGCCAATGGCAATGAGATCAAGGTGATCTATGCCGATCGGCCCGAAGATGTCGATTACACCGCCTATGGGATCAACGACTGCCTGGTTGTTGACAATACCGGCGTGTGGCGTGACGAGGAGGGTCTTTCCCGCCACCTTAAGGGCAAGGGAGTGGCCAAAGTCCTGCTGACGGCGCCGGGTAAGGGAAATCTGAAAAACATAGTAGCCGGCATCAATGATGGCGAACTCACGGCGGACGATCGGCTTATTTCGGCTGCCTCCTGCACGACGAATGCCATTGCGCCACCGCTGAAGGCTATCGATGACGAGTACGGGATTGTCACTGGTCACGTGGAAACGGTGCATGCGTACACCAACGACCAGAATCTGATCGATAACTACCACAAGGCGGACCGGCGCGGCCGATCAGCGCCACTGAATATGGTGATTACGGAGACGGGTGCGGCGAAGGCGGTGTCTAAGGTGTTGCCGCAAATGGCGGGTAAGCTCACAGGCAATGCCATTCGTGTTCCGACGCCCAATGTTTCCATGGCGATCCTGAATCTGACCCTGGCCAAAGAGACCACGGCTGAGGCGCTTAATGAATTCATGCGGGCAACGGCGCTGCACTCCAGCATGCGTAAGCAGATCGATTTTTCCGCATCACCCGAAGTGGTGTCTTCAGATTTCGTGGGTTCGCGCACGGCCTGCGTGTTTGACGCTCAGGCCACGATCGTAAACGGCACCCAGGCGGTTTGTTATCTCTGGTATGACAACGAGTATGGGTATAGCTGCCAGGTTTACCGGATCCTCGAGAAAATGGCGGGGATTCGCTATCAGACCTATCCAGAGGGCAACAGGGGAACCCTCTGAAGCATCTTGGAGTTTGGTGGGCACCTCCGGTACACTTGCGTCCGCCGGCGGCAGCGCACGGCAAGGTTGCAGGTCATCCCTGAAGGGGTGGTAGGACGCGCAAGGCGGCCTCGATGTGTGGTTGGGCCTGGGGGAGGCACAGTCGCATCGGCAGCACCGTAACGTGCAGGATCAATGTCATCCCCGAAGCATGTGCCCGTTGGCGGGCTGCATACCAGTAGGCTAAATCGGAAACACAAATGATCAAAATTCGACGCGGTATTGATATTCCTCTGGCGGGTGCGCCGGCGCCGCAGCACATTGATGTTCCGTCGCCCAGCAGGAACGTCGCCCTTGTGGGCCCCGACTATGTGGGAATGAAACCAACCATGGCGGTAGCGGAGGGCGATACCCTGCGCAAGGGCCAGTTGGTTTTCGCGGACAAGAAAACAACAGGCGTCCAGTACACGGCACCCGCATCCGGCCGCGTCGTGGCGATTAACCGCGGCGCGCGGCGTGTGTTCCAGTCGCTGGTTATTGAGGTCGATGATGCCGCTGACGCCATTGATTTTGGGGCCCACGAAGCCAGCGCAGCCCGGTCGCTGAGCGCAGAGCAAATTCGCAAAACGCTGCTGGAAAGCGGCCAGTGGACTGCGCTGCGAGCGCGTCCCTACGGCAAGGTGGCGGATCCCACGAGCCAGCCCTCCGGGCTTTTCATAACGGCGATTGATACCCACCCTCTGGCGCCAGACCCCGCCGTGGTGATTGCTGAACAGTCAGAAGCATTTTCCCTGGGTCAGGATCTGCTCGCGGCGATGGTCGACTGCCCGGTTTATCTTTGCACTGCGCCGCAGAGTGGGATTGCACAGGGCAGTCATGCGCGCATTCAGCAGGCTGAGTTTTCGGGGCCGCACCCCGCAGGGTTGCCCGGCACCCACATCCATTTTCTTATGGGGGCGTCACTCAGCAGAATAGCGTGGACGATTGGGTACCAGGACGTGATCGCGGTGGGCCAGCTGTTCCTGTCAGGCCAACTCTACACCGACCGGGTTGTGGCGTTGGCGGGTCCGCAGGTAGAGCGGCCCCGGCTGCTTCGGACGCGTATCGGCGCTGATATACAGGCGCTGACGGCAGGCGAACTTGCGGCCGGAGAATCGCGGGTTCTTTCGGGATCAGTCCTCGGTGGTCGGGCAGTGCAGTCAGATACAGCCTACCTGGGTCGCTATCACAATCAGGTAACGGCGCTGGAAGAGGGTCGTGACCGAGCCTTTATGGGCTGGCTATCCCCGGGTGCTGCCAAGCACTCGGTGATGGGTATCTACCTGTCCAGTTGGTTGGGCATGAAACCCAGCGCGATGACAACGAATACCAACGGATCCGAAAGGGCGATGGTGCCGGTGGGCAATTATGAACGCGTAATGCCGCTGGATATTTTGCCGACACAATTGCTTCGTGCCCTGCTGGTCGGGGACACCGAGACGGCGCAGGCACTGGGGTGCCTGGAACTGGATGAAGAAGACCTTGCCCTGTGCACCTACGTCTGCCCTGGTAAATACGAATACGGACCGATACTGCGCGACAATCTGACGCGCATAGAGAAGGAGGGTTAATTTATGGGTTTGCGCAGCACCCTCGATAACCTCGAGCCCCATTTCAAGCCCGGCGGGCGCTACGAAAAGTGGTACGCCCTTTACGAGGCTGTGGACACTATTTTTTACTCGCCCAGCCATGTGACACGTTCCTCGGCCCACGTTCGAGATGGCGTGGACCTGAAGCGAATCATGATCACCGTTTGGCTGGCTACTTTCCCGGCCATGTTCTACGGCATGTGGAATCTGGGCTATCAGGCTACCGGTGCCATGTCGGTGCTTGGCATTGACGCCATAGACGGCTGGCGTGGCGCCGTCATAGCGGCTATGGGCGGGTACGACGGCGGCAGCTTATGGCATTGTTTCCTGTTTGGGGCGCTGCATTTTCTACCCCTGTATCTGGTGACCTTTGTGGTGGGCGGCTTCTGGGAAGTGCTGTTTGCCATGAAACGGGGCCACGAGGTCAATGAAGGGTTTTTTGTCACCTCCATTCTCTTCACCCTGACCCTGCCGCCGGATCTGCCCCTGTGGCAGGCCGCCATGGGCATCAGCTTCGGCATCGTCATTGGCAAAGAGGTGTTTGGCGGCACGGGCAAGAATTTCCTCAATCCGGCCCTGACCGGCCGGGCGTTCCTCTATTTCGCCTACCCGGCGCAACTGTCAGGAGATGCGGTGTGGACCGCCGTCGACGGTTACAGCGGTGCCACGCCCCTGGGTATTGTGGCCGCGGAGGGCATGCCTGGTCTCACTGGCGCCGTGTCCTGGATGGACGCGTTCATGGGCAACATACCGGGCTCCATCGGCGAGACCTCAACTCTGATGGTGATGGTGGGTGGCGCCATATTGCTGCTCACTAGAATCGCATCCTGGCGGGTGGTTGCAGGTTGCTTCGTCGGCATGATTGCGTTTTCAACGCTTCTCAATGGGGTTGGCTCTGACAGCAACCCGGCCTTTGCCATGCCCTGGTACTGGCACATGGTGGTGGGAAGCTTCGCTTTTGGCGCGTTTTTTATGGCGACAGACCCCGTCTCCGCCGCGATGACCAACCGTGGACGATGGGCCTATGGCATCCTGATTGGCGTTATGTGCGTGTTGATTCGAGTGGTTAACCCCGCGTTCCCGGAAGGCATGATGCTGGCGATTTTGTTTGCCAACTTGTTTGCGCCCCTGTTCGATCATTTTGCGGTGCAGGCCAACATCAAAAGGAGACTCGCCCGTGTCCAGTAACAAGGAAACCCTGGGAGGCATCGTCAGGGTCGCCCTGGCCCTGTGTGTGGTGTGTTCGATCGTGGTATCGACCGCCGCGGTAGTGCTCAAGCCCGCCCAGGAGGTCAACAAGACCCGGGACCTTAAGCGCAATATCCTGATGGCCGCTGGTCTTTATGATGCCGGGCTGACCATTGAGGAGCAATTTCAGCGGGTGGACTCACGGGTTGTTGATATCAGTACCGGTGAATACGCCACTGACATTGATCCGGAGGGTTTCGATCAACGGGCTGCGGCCAAGGATCCCGCCACCTCTGTGGCTCTGGATTCGGACGCGGATATCGCCAGTATCGTTCGTCAGTCCCGCTACGCCATGGTGTATCTGGTCAATGATGAAGCCGGTGATCTCAGCAAGGTAATTCTGCCGGTGCACGGCTATGGCCTGTGGTCGACATTGTACGGGTTCGTCGCCCTGGAATCGGATGGCAACACCATCTCTGGCCTGGGCTTTTACGAGCACAAGGAAACCCCCGGACTGGGTGGTGAGGTGGACAACCCCCGCTGGAAGGATCTGTGGAAGGGCAAGCAGGTCTACCGGGATGGTGCGGTGGCCATCAGCGTTGTGAAAGGCAGTGTCGACCAGGGCTCTGACGCCGCCAACTGGCAGGTGGACGGCCTGTCCGGCGCGACCCTGACCAGTCGGGGAGTGAGTAACCTGGTTCAGTATTGGTTGGGGGCAGATGGCTTCGAGCCCTATCTGCGCAACCTGCGTGAGGGAGATGCCTGATGGACATTAAGGACACTTTATTTCGACCGGTATTCAGGGATAACCCCATCGCCCTGCAGATACTGGGCATCTGCTCGGCCCTGGCGGTTACCTCGTCAATGCAGGTGAGTCTGGTGATGGCTATTGCCCTTACACTGGTGACCGCTTTCTCCAGTTTTTTCATCTCGGCGATACGGCATTACATCCCCTCCAGTATCCGCATCATTGTCCAGATGACCATCATCGCGTCTCTGGTGATTGTGGTTGACCAGGTGCTCAAGGCGGTGGCCTACGATATCTCCAAGCAACTGTCGGTTTTTGTCGGGCTCATCATCACCAACTGTATCGTCATGGGGCGGGCCGAAGCCTTCGCCATGAAAAACCCGCCGGTGCCCAGTTTCCTCGACGGCTTTGGTAACGGGCTCGGATATTCCTTTGTGCTGATGGCGGTGGCCTTTGTGCGGGAGTTGTTCGGTTCCGGCAAGCTGTTCGGTGTGGAAGTTCTGCCCCTGGTGACCGAGGGCGGCTGGTATGCACCCAACGGACTGCTGTTACTGCCACCCAGTGCGTTCTTCCTGATTGGTTTGTTGATCTGGGCCATTCGCAGCTGGCAGAAGGATCAGGTCGAGGAGCCTGAGTTCCGTATTGCCAAGCACACCGCGGTGGAGGAGAGCGCCTGATGGAACACTATCTGAGTCTGTTTGTACGCGCTGTTTTCATTGAGAACATGGCCCTCGCCTTTTTCTTGGGCATGTGCACTTTTCTTGCGGTATCCAAAAAAATCCAGGCCGCTTTTGGCTTGGGCGTGGCGGTGGTCGTGGTCCTCACCATTACTGTGCCGGTCAACAACCTGATTTACCAGTATCTGCTCGCCGATGGCGCGCTGGCCTGGGCCGGTTTGCCTGACGTGGATCTGAATTTCCTGAGCCTTCTGAGCCAGATCGGCGTGATCGCTGCGCTGGTGCAGATTCTCGAGATGTTCCTGGATCGTTATGTGCCTGCCCTGTACTCCGCCCTGGGCGTATTCCTACCCCTGATTACAGTGAACTGCGCAATTCTTGGTGCCTCCCTGCTGATGGTGGAGCGGGACTACACCTTTGGCGAAAGCGCTGTGTTTGGGGCCGGTGCTGGCGTGGGCTGGGCCCTTGCCATTGTTGCCCTGGCCGGCATTCGTGAGAAGTTGAAGTACAGCGACGTACCCGACGGGTTGCAGGGGCTGGGTATAACCTTTATCACCGTAGGACTGATGTCGCTGGGCTTCATGTCCTTTGGCGGCATTGATATCTGAGCGTGCTGGTTAGCGAGGGGAAATAGACGGTAATGGATATGACGATCGTATATGGCGTTGGTATGTTCACCGCCATCGTATTGGCTCTGGTAATGGTGATTCTGGCCGCCCGGTCGCGATTGGTGAGCTCGGGTAACGTCAGCATAGAAATTAATGGCGAAAAAACCATTGATGTGCCCGCGGGCGGGAAGCTTTTACAAACGCTGGCAGATGCCAACCTCTTCCTGGCCAGTGCCTGTGGTGGTGGCGGAACCTGCGCCCAGTGCAAGTGTCAGGTCAGCGACGGAGGCGGCTCCATGCTGCCCACTGAAGAATCGCATTTTACTCGTCGTGAAGCCCACGACGGCTGGCGGCTGTCTTGCCAAACCCCTGTAAAACAGGACATGAAGATCCAAATTCCCGAAGAGGTTTTTGGTGTAAAGCAGTGGGAGTGCACGGTTGAATCAAACGACAACGTGGCAACCTTCATTAAGGAGTTGGTGCTCCGACTACCTGAGGGTGAGAGCGTCGATTTTCGCGCCGGCGGCTATGTGCAACTGGAGTGCCCGCCCCACGAGGTGAATTACAGCGACTTCGATGTCAGTTCGGAGTATCGGGGCGACTGGGAGCGCTTTGGTTTCTTCAACCTGTCGTCATCCAGTAAGGAGACGACCATTCGTGCCTACTCCATGGCGAACTACCCTGGGGAAAAAGGCATTATCATGCTCAACGTCCGCGTTGCCTCCCCACCGCCACGAATGGACAATGTGCCTCCAGGGAAGATGTCTTCGTTCATCTTCAACCTTAAGCCAGGAGACAAAGTTACAATTTCAGGGCCTTACGGTGAATTTTTCATCAAAGAAACTGAATCAGAGATGCTTTATGTCGGCGGTGGTGCTGGCATGGCACCGCTGCGAAGCCATATCTTTGAGC
>JAKMEU010000251.1 GCA_022425845.1 Luminiphilus sp.
CCGATGAACCGCGGCATTCTCGCCACCCTGTTCGGCAGGCTCCAGGCGGGAGTTGACGACCTGCAGGCGTTGTTTGAGGCCCACTATCGGGAAGAGCCCTTTGTTGATGTCCTGCCCAGTGGGCAGCAGCCTGAGACACGGCATGTGCGGGGCTCCAACCGATGCCAGATTGGGGTGAGCCGGCCCCAGGGGCGTGACACAGTGGTTGTGACGGCTGCGATTGATAATCTTGATAAAGGGGCATCGGGACAGGCGGTGCAGGTCATGAACATCATGCTGGGACTGCCTGAAACCTGTGGGCTGGACAGCATTCCAGTGGCCCCCTGAGGCCAGCCCGTGGCGCGACAGCATCATCGAACCGTCGTAAGACGGGAACACCCGGTCCGGAAACGGGCTGTGCGGCTGTCGGTCTTTTGTGGGCTGGTGCTGGGGTTGTTTGTCGTTTATCAGTGGGGCCTGCGCTCGGGCTCGGCCCAGCTGATTCCCCTGAATGATGGCAGTGAGGTCCTACTGGAGCGTATTGGCGAACTGGAGACCCGGTCGGCGCTGGACAAACAGGCACTGGGTGACCTGACCCTGAAGTTGGCAGAGAGTCGTGGCGTTATTGATGAACTGGAAGGGGAGCTCGCCTTTTATCGGGAGGTGATGGCGCCCGAAGAACGTCGTCAGGGCGTTGTGGTGCGCGCTCCCCGTTTTATCGCGACATCTGATCCACTGCGATGGCGTTACGCGGTGGTGGTGCAGCAGGGCAGGCCTACCGAGGCGCGTTTCGCCGGTGAACTCAGGCTGCGCATTGTGGGTCGTGCCCTGGATCAGATGCGCATGCTGCCACTCACTGACCTGGATGACGGGCTCGCCGGAGAGCCGTTAGCGATCAATTTTCGCTATTTCCAGCGCTTTGAAGGCGAGCTGCTGCTGCCACCCGGGTTTACGCCAGAGCGTGTGGAAATTGATGTTGTGTTGCAAAAACCCCGTTCGGACCAAGTATCCGTTGCTCATGACTGGAGCGGCGTTATGGTGTATACCTCTCTGTCCGATTAATAAATCTCGGAGATAACCATGATGGGACGGAAAGAAAGCCGACCTTTAACCAGCGTTCAGGGCTCGACAACGTTGATTGCGCGAGACGCGGTTGTGACAGGCGACATCAGTTTTTCAGGTAACCTCGATGTTGAAGGGCGCGTAGTGGGCTCCATCACGGCGACCGAGGGCAAAGAGTCAATGCTGCGCGTCATGGAAGGCGGACATGTTGAGGGTTCTATTAACGTTCCCTCCGCTATGGTCAACGGATCTGTCACGGGAGACATCCATTCTGCAGAGCGTCTTGAGCTGGCTGAAAAAGCTGAGGTCGATGGCGATGTTTATTACAACCTGATTGAGATGGCGGTGGGTTGTAAGCTCAACGGGGGTTTGCGGCACGTCAGTGCACGGGTTGAAGACCTGGCGACCCAGCGGGAGAAGCGCCTCGCGGAAGAAGGGCAGTAGATCCCAGTTTCAAGCTGGGCAGGTTTGGATATTCTGCCCAGCCCGCGGTTGGGTTAAACTAGGATTCCAGATGAGCAACGGGTATGCACCGTGAGTGTCGTAGAAGCCTTTGATCCCAATGAAATTCGCCTGAGTGAGAACGCAGTTCGCAAAGTTGCGGACCTGGTCTCCGATGAAGGCAATCCAGCCCTGCAACTGCGCGTTTACATTACCGGTGGTGGCTGCTCGGGGTTTCAGTACGGCTTCACCTTTGATGAGGACCGCGCCGAGGATGACTGGGTCATCGAACGCGATGGTGTTGTCGCGGTGGTAGATGCCATGTCTTACCAGTATCTGGTGGGGTCTGAAGTCGATTACACCGAGGGGCTTGAGGGCGCTCGTTTTGTCGTCAACAACCCCAATGCCGTTACGACCTGCGGCTGCGGTGCATCTTTTTCCATCTAGCAGCGTTTGATTCTGGTCTGAGGATGACAGGTCCCCACGGGATGACCCACCGGGGCTGTATCGCAGGGCAGTGGACGCGTGGGTCAGTGCTGCTGATCAGGAAGGAAACAGTCCGCCGAGAACACGATAGCCCTGGGCACCGGTGACTGCGGGTTCGTTGCCCGACAGGCCGTCCACTGTTCGTGAGGCGAGCCAGGCAAATGCCGCTGCCTCGACCCAATCGGGCCCAATACCCAGGGCCTCGGTGGTGGTGACCTCGGCTGGCGCCAGCAATTCCCCGAGCCGCTCCATCAGTAATCCATTGCTTGCCCCACCGCCACACACAGCCAGTTGCGCCAGAGGTTCAGCGTTGAGTGCCATGGCGATACTTCGGGCCGTCAATTCAAGCAGCGTGCGTTGAATATCCTCGGCCGCCGACGCATCCGACGATGTGTCCAGCCGCGCTTCCAGCCAGGCAAGATCAAAGTACTCCGGCCCCGTGCTCTTCGGAGCAGCGGCACAGAAATAGGGGTCATCCATCAGGCGCTCCAGCAGGCTCTCGTCCACAGCGCCGGTCCTGCCCCAAAGACCATCGTGGTCATAAGGCTGGTCAAGGTGTTTGCGAACCCATGCATCCATCAGGGTATTTCCGGGACCACTGTCGAAGCCGGACACAGCGCCCGAATCGCCAAACAGGGTAACGTTGGCGATACCGCCAATGTTGACCACCGCAGTCGCGTTTCCGGAAATCTCAAAAGCGGCCCTGTGGAATGCCGGGGCGAGGGGTGCGCCCTGCCCGCCGGCTGCCATATCGCGGCGGCGGAAGTCGGCCACTGTCAGGATGCCCGTCTGCTCAGCAATTCTGTTGGGATCGCCAATTTGTAAGGTGAAGGCGGTTTCGCCCATTGGACGGTGACGAATCGTCTGTCCATGGCTGCCGATGGCAGTGACCGCAGCCGCGTCAATACCCGCCAGGCCAATGACCATGAGGGCGGCGTTTGCGAAGGTGTCGGCTATCTGGCGGTCAACGGCGCCAAGACGATCAATCTCATTGATCCCCGGCTGTGACAGACCGAGGATCGCCTCGCGCAGCTCGGTGGGATAGGGTTCACCGTGGCTAGCCACCACGGCCAGTCGTTCACCGCGTAGTGACAGGACAACGGCGTCGACACCATCGACGCTGGTGCCGGAGATCAGTCCTACAAAGTAACGGGCTTCACTCACTCGCCACCGCTACCACCTGAAGACTGGCCTAAAACCAGGCGGTTGTCCTGGCCCAGGGCGGCCAGTTGCTGCTCTGGGC
>JAKMEU010000274.1 GCA_022425845.1 Luminiphilus sp.
GCCCATGGTGGCGGGTTGCGGGTCTTTATGCAGCAATTCCCAGCCTGGCATGCTGAGGCACTTGACGTGGCCGAGGTGGCCGCCGGCGGCCATCATGGCGGCGATTAGGGCCACCCCCCGAGCTGACGCGTGGGCATTGGCCGAGGGCGTTTCTCCGCGACGCATGCGATTATCGTTAAAAAAATCGATGCCGCGCATGCCACGCACGGGCGCTGTTCGGGCAGAGGCGCCTTTGCGTACAGCCCATAATATTTTCATCATTCGCGCCGTGAGCTGCAGAAAGTTGTGTACCACCTTGCGTCCGAGAACCCTGGGCCGAAAGCTCGACAGAAGATGACGCCAAATGCCCAGGGGCGTGATGTCGCTGACGTGCTGGAGCTGCCCCTCATTGAGGCCCAGGAATACGTCAGCCTCAAGAGGGCCGCTGACCTCCTCAGAAAGGAATTCGCCTATCGTGCGCCCCGTGGGGTCCACCCTTCGGAACACCTCGTTTGCGATCCAGCCCCTGGTCATGGCGTGGTACTCGCGCGGCCCGGTTTCCAGCGATCGAAAACGCTGCTGTTGATTCTCGATGATACGGCCGAGGCGATTGGCTTTGATGTTGTCAGGCAGCAGGTCGTCGACGTCGATGGCCGTATCAAATGTGGCGAGCCCAGCCTCGTGACGCATGACGTCGGCAACGCATATGTGTTCCTTGTCACCGCCCCGAAATGCAGGCCACACCGCGCTGAGCTTTGTGTCGTAGCTGAGCAGACCCCTGTCCACAAGTGCCGCGATGGCGATCGCCTCCAGGCTTTTACCGCTGCTGAAAACGTTGACCAGCGTGTCCGGCCCGAAAGCAGGTTCATGGGCCTTCGAATACCACAGATCCACGACTTTCTCGCCGCGGTGATACACACAGAGCTGTGCATTTTCCTCCGCAAGGGTTTGCATTTGCCCCTCGAAGAGCCGCTGAACGGGCTCGAAGCCCGGTGCCGTAGTGCCCTTGATCACCTTTTTTAAAGCCCTCTTAGATTCAAATCGTTATTCCCGGCGTAAAGCGCAGCGATAGCTTAGCGTTATCACGTACCAACCCGAAGCGCGACCGCCATCGTGTTATGCGTTCGTGGCACCTGTCTGCTCGCCGATGCGTGAATTCCGTACAGGCTGCTCCCCGCGCTCGTCTGCAACTTAATAGCAACCAGCGACCTCTTTCTAAGGCCGGTGCCTTGAGATGCGACGTTTGCCGGTGATTCAGGCTTGGAATCGCCGGGCGGACCTAACCGGCCCGGCCTTCATCCGGTATCTGCCGAACATTGATGACACCCTCGATTCCTCTCAACTGCTCAAGCAACGCCTCGGTGGGCGAACTGTTCAGGTCAATCAGGTTATAGGCGATATCGTTCCGGCTCTTGTTGAGCAGGTCGACGACGTTGATCTGGCTGTCGCCGATCAGCGTCAGGATATGGCTCAGCGTTCCGGGCAGGTTGGTGTTGGTTACCGCAATGCGGGTGCCCACGGTGCGCTCAAGCTCAAGTCGAGGAAAGTTGACTGAGTTTCGGATGTTGCCGTGCTCTTGAAAGGCGCGGATCTGGTCCGCCGCCATAACAGCACAGTTCTCCTCGGCTTCCGCCGTGCTGGCGCCAATGTGTGGCATCAATATGCAGTCACTGCGACCCCGGAGTTGGGGATGGGGAAAGTCGGTAATGTACCGCCGAAGCTTGTGGCCATCGAGGGCTTCAACAACGGCCTCAACATCGACGATTTGCTCGCGTGCAAAGTTGAGCAAGCAGGCATCGGGACGAAAATAGGCCAGCGTCTCCCGGTTAATGAGGTGGTGTGTACTCTCAATTGCAGGTACGTGAATGGAAATGTAGTCAGCTCGTGAAAACAGTGCCTGCATGTTTTCCATACGCTTTACCGCGCTGGGCAGCTGCCAGGCCGCTTCAATCGAAATGGCCGGGTCAAAGCCGACAACGTCCATTCCCAATTCAAAACCCAATCGTGCGACCAGGCTGCCGATTGCCCCAAGACCCAGCACGCCCAGCGTCTTGCCCTTGAGCTCGGCGCCGGCAAAGCGTTTCTTCTCTGCCTCGAGCAGCGGCCCCATGGCCTTTTCATCGATATCGCCGGGAAGACTGTTGATGAACTCAATGCCCCCGATAATATCCCTCGATCCCAGCAATAAACCCGCGGCAACGAGTTCCTTCACTGCGTTGGCATTGGCACCTGGCGTGTTGAAAACAGGAATCCCCTGCGCCGTGCAGTGGTCCAGCGGGATGTTGTTGACCCCGGCACCGGCTCGGGCAATCGCCGTCACCGACTCGTCAATCTCATCCGGCTGCAGTTTATGGCTGCGCAGCAGGATGGCATCGGCGTGGCCCATTTCGCTGCCCACCTCATAGGCGTCCCGGGGGAAGCGCTCGAGTCCTTTGACTGAGATGGCATTAAACGTACGAATTTTAAACATGGCTGTCTTCGCTGTATCGCTCGCGATTGCTGGATTTTGGCTTAGGGGCGCCCAACCGATTGGGTCAAGCGGCGTGCAGATTACCAGAAACGGCAAAATTTTACCGGGCTGGTAACGGATTGACGGCAATTTTCGCTACTGTGGCCCTCACAAAGACGGAGCCCGTATGGCCGAAGCCGCCCCAAACATTGTCCAAGCACCACCTGATGCCGCCAACGCCGGTCGTCATGACCTGCCCGCCTGGCTGGTATCCGATCTCCGGTCGGACCATGCCGGTGAGATGGGTGCGGTGATGATTTATCGGGGCATACTGGCGGTCAGCCGCCAGCCCGAGGTGATTCGTTTTGCCCAGCATCATCTCGCGACGGAGCAGTTACACCTTGAGCAAATTTCGGCGCTTATCAGCCGGCGGCAGCGCACACGCCTGTTGCCCCTGTGGCGGATCATGGGCTGGCTGACCGGTGCCTTGCCCGCGTTGTTCGGTGCTGCCAGCGTCTTTGCCACCATTGACGCCGTAGAGACCTTTGTCGACCGACACTATCAGGAGCAAATCAGTCGGCTCGATCCCGAGGGGCGTTTCGCAACAGTTCGAAAAGTGCTGGTGTCGTGTCAGGCCGATGAAATAGCCCATCGTGACGAAGCCCGGCAGCTTGCGCCGCGCCGTCGTGGCGCGCTGCTGGGGCTGTGGGGGATTATTGTGGCTGGTGGTTCGGCGGCCGCCGTATGGGCGGCGCGCCGAATATAGCGCACCGGGGATTAAGCGGGTTCCCAGGCAGCAGGCAGTGAGGCATTTACTACGCCGCCATCGACAGCGACCGTCTCTCCCACCACGTAGTCACCCGAGCGAGCCGCCAGATAGATGGCGGCAGCGGCCATGTCCTCATCTCGACCAATGCGACCGCTGGGGATGCCCGGTGCGATTGCGTCACCAAAGTCACGGGCTGCGCGGTTCATTTCCGAGGCGAATGCGCCGGGGGCAATCGCAGTGACGTTGATCTGGTCGTCGATCAGGCGGGCCGACAGCCGTCGGGTCAGGTTAATGACCGCCGCCTTCGAGGCCTGGTAGCTGTAGGTTTCCCATGGGTTGAGTCGTAGCCCATCAATGGAGGCTATGTTGATTACCTTGGCGGGCCGTTCTGCTGTCGCCGCTGCACGCAGGATGGGATGAATCGCCTGGGTCAGGAAGAAGAGCGACTTGACGTTGAGATCCATGACCTTGTCCCAACCTTTCTCGGGGAATGCCTCAAAATCTTCGCCCCACGCCGCGCCGGCGTTGTTGACCAGAATATCCAGCTTGGGTTCCTTTGCCGCCATTGCTTCAGCGAGAGACCGACAGCCCTCCACGGTGGAAATATCTGCGGGAAGCGAGTGGCACATGTCACCCAGCTCAGCCGCTACAGCGTCACAGACGTCGGCTTTCCGGGAGGAAATATAGACCTTTGCACCCTGGGCAATAAAGCCTTTGGCGATCATAAGGCCAATGCCTCGCGAACCACCGGTGACCAGGGCAGTTTTACCCTCCAGAGAAAAAAGTGCGTGGGTATCCATAACGTGTTCCTGTCAGTTTGTTGAAAATAGGGAGCGCAAACCCTACCTATTCCCCGCGCGGTATGCCAGCCCAACAGCATCTGGCATGATAGCCATTGACGAGACCAATGAAGGGGTTCTGCTTTTGTCAGGAGACCACGATAGCTTGTCCCCAGAAGAGCTGGAACGGCGCCTTGAATACAGCGCACGGCTTGCTTCGGTGGGCAAGCTGGCATCCAGTGCTGCCCACGAGATGAACCAGCCTTTGAATGTGATCAGGATGGCGGCCTTCAATCTGCGTCGGGCCATTGAAAAAGGCACCCTCGATCCTGAGTCGGCGCTGGGTAAGCTGGAGCGCATTGATACCCAGATCGCTCGAGCAGCCCGCCTGGTTGGCGGGATGAAGTCCTTCTCGCCGACCAGCTCGGACACCTCAGCCAGTCTCGATCCGAGCCCGTGCATCGAAACGGTTCTCGAGCTCATGGCGAAGCGTTTCACAGCGATTGATGTGGTCCCGGAATACACCCCTAACCCCCATCAGACCGAGATCAATGCCAGCGCCAGTGCGCTGCAGGAGGTCGTGATTCACCTGATTGATAACGCCCTGGAAGCTTATGGCGAGCCGCCACAACGCGATCCCTTTGCGGAAGACGACGACGCCCCGCCGCGTTGGATCAGGGTGAGCGAGGGGCTGGAAGCACAACAGTTTGTGCTGCATATCGAAGATGCGGCCGGGGGGTTGCCTGCTGAAATGGTGGCACACGCCTTCGATGCGTTTGTCACTTCAGCCGAGGACGGCAGTCATGCGGGGCTGGGTCTGACCATTTGTGACCAGTTTGCGACCTCCCATGGGGGTAAAGTGACGCTGACAAAAACCGAACTGGGCACGCGCGCCACGTTGACGCTTCCCGCCTGCGAGAGCCCCCTGTAGCCCGGCCGGGGTCGCTGCTTTTTCTATTTATTGAGCGTCAGCATATATTTGGCAACTTCTAGCCGCATGGCCTCAGAGAGGTGGTCCTGGGGCGGCATGGTGGGAAAATCGGGTCGCTTTTTCTCGGGCGCTGCAATGTAGCTTGCAATAGCCGATGCGTCCTCACCGTACTGCGCTTTGATCGCCATCACCGGCGGGCCAATCATGCGGATGTTGTAGGTGTGGCAACCGGCGCAAATACCCTGGTAGACCAGCTTGGCACCATTGGCATCGACGGTGATGACCCGGGGTGTTGCGGGCTCGGGGAGCATTTTAGTGGTGACATCCCGTGTGGTGCCCGCGAGGGCCGGTGCCGACCCTACCGCATCAGCTGCCCGCACCGTGGGGCTGGTGCAATCACCCCATTCCTCCAGTCCGAAGGTCCTGTAGGCCGATTTGCGGCTGACACAGCTTTCCCGCTCGGCTTCCGCGGCGCCTTTATACGCCAGGATATCCGGGCCGGTGGTTGAGAACTGGGTGAGCATCAGGGCTTTGACGTCGGTAGCAGGGTCGTTGCCATTGTTGAACATGACGTTATCGAGTATCTGCACGCGATCGGGATTCGGGTCTGAGGCGGGGTCCCCGGCTACACCCGTAGCAAAATCCTGGCTGGTCACAATGATTCCGGCCGTATTGTTGCCGGTAATGATGTTGTCTTCTATGACCACGTCATCGCCGGAATTGACGATGATGCCCGTGCCGGCCGGTATGGTGGATACCAGCGAACCGGGAATGGCAAAGTTAGGCGTATTGTTATTGATCACCGTGTTGCGGCGCACGATGGCATCGTAGGACGTTTTGATCGGCAGCCCGGGGGTAATGAACACCAGAATCCCGCCGGTATTGTCACGGGCGATGTTGCCCTCGACCAGGGCGTGGCGGCTGTTCTCGATCTCTATGCCCGCGACGTTTTCAAAGACGTGGTTGTTGCGGACGTCGATGTAGTCACACATGCCCACATAGATGGCAGCATCCTCGATGCCGCTGAGCACGTTGTTTTCGATCAATCCATTCTCGCCAAACTCGGGGAAGATGCCGTAGACACCGGTATCAATGATCCAGTTGTTGCGGATGGAAAAATTATTTCCCGCCTGGCCCATGATGGCGTTGCCCTTGTAGTGCGTAATCTTGAACCACTCGACGGTGAAACCATTCCCGGAATAGAGAATGGCGTCGTTGAGCTGCTTGTCGCCTTCAAGCGTGGGCCATTCGCCTTCCTCCACCACGCCCCGGAGGGTGATGTCGTCTTTATCAACGTAAACCGTCTCGCGGTAAATGCCCGGGTGGACGCGGATGGTATCTCCGGGTTCTGCCGCCTCAACCGCGGCCTGGATGGAGTCGCCTTCATGCACATCATGCAGGGCGCCGAAGGCGGTGTTCCCCATCAGTGCCAATAGGGAGAGAAGCAGTGTCAGTAAAGGGCGGGCGGCGATCATGGAAGAGCCTCGTGGTCAAATTCAGTAACAGGGTGACTGTGTAACGCATGGGTGCCCGGCGGGGCAAGCCCCGGTGCTCGGCCCGGTGGCAGGCCCGAGGGCACGGTTTTGGGTATCTCCGGCAGGAACGACTGGTCGGTGAGGGCCATCAGGAAGTCCACCAGGCGATCAAGTTCACTGTCGCTGAGCTCGGGGTCCCAGATGTGCCAGTGCAGATTGAGATTCTCTCCCTCGGGAACAGCGTGACCCCGACCCCCGGTATAAAACGCGGCGGCCTCCCGCAGTGAATCGAAGTTGCCGGCATGCATATAGGGCGCCGTCAGGGCGACGTTACGCAGGCTGGGGACCCGAAAACCGCCTCGCTGGCTGTCATCTCCCGATGTTGCCGCCGCGCCGGGATCCAAAGGGCGCCCTTCGGCCTCGGGGACACCCAGTACAGCGATTTGCTGGTTGGTGAAAAGCGGCGGTGTATGGCACTCGGCACAGCGCGCAACAAAAGAGCGGAACACGTTCAGGCCCTCTTTCTCGGGTCCGGTCAGGGCGCTGTGCACGCCATGGGCATACAGGTCGTAGCGACTATTCAGGGAGATGAGCGAACTCTCGAAGGCGGCCAGCGCCGTGTAAATCTGCGCCAAATCCAGGCTGTCGTCGTTAAACGCCGAAGAAAAAAGCTGCCGATAATGGGCGTTGCCCCGAAGCGCCGCGAGGAGTTTTTGCGGGTTGCCGCCCATTTCTTCGGCGGCATACAGCGGCCCCTGCAACTGCTCCTCCAGTGATGCCTTGCTTCCATCCCACAGCAGGCGTTGCATAAACGCCACGTTCCAAAGGGAAGGTGCCGAGCGCTGCAAAGGCGTTCCCTGCACACCGATACTGCGTGCCTGCCCATCGCTGAAACCCCGTTCGGGGTCGTGGCAGCTTGAGCAGGCGATGGAGCCATCGGCGGATAAGAGGGGGTCAAAAAACAGGTAGCGACCCAGGTCAATCTGCTGGGGCGTGAAGCCGTCCCGTACCGGGGGCAGGCCGGTTTTCAGGCCGCCAACACCCTTGTCATATAGCGATGCATAGGCTTGGTACTGACTGTGTAAAACGCAGTTGCCCGCATCATCCAGCCGGAGGGCAGGGGGGCAGTACGCCGACAACACAAATTCCCCGGCAGTGGCCGCGCGGCCCAGCACAAGCGCCAACAGGCATACGGTGAGCAGGCGCATTCAGTCTGACGGGGGCTGGGTGGCCAGGTAGGTGGCGATGGACTCCAGGATGTCGGTATCCGAGATTGCGGGAGCAAGCCGAACCATTTGCACCCCCCATCGATCGTCGGGGTGGGCACCACGGATGCCCTCCCGAAACTTTTCGTACTGCGCCATCAGATACCAATCGTTAAGCCCTGTCAGCGCCGGCGCTTCCAGCGCCGCGTTGCCCAGCCCGTTGGAGCCATGACAGGCCGAGCACAGATTAAGGTGGTAGTCCTTACCCTGGGCCAGATCTCCCGACAACGTCGTGGCGGGCAGGGCATTGGGCAGACTGTCGACATAGCTGGCAAGGGCTTCTATGGCCGGGTCGTCAAGGTTCGCGCTCGCTGCAGCCATGATCGACCCCGCTGTATCCTCGGGATGACCGCCGCGCACACCATCGCGAAAATGACGCAACTGGCGTGCAATGTAGGTGGGGTCGAGTGTCGTTAGCGCCGGCGCCTCGAGTGCCTCCTGACCCAGGCCGTCGCCACCATGGCAGCTGAGGCATTGGGTAGCGTACTGGTTTGCCGCTGGATGGTCGGTATTTTGCAGTGCCACAGACTGAGTCGCGTCGCCGGATGGATCCGAGGCATCACCGCAACCCAAAAACGCCAGCATGAATGCGGCCAGGCATGACCAACGAATGGTACGGGTAGACATAAGACCTCCCCCGGTCTTTGTTCAGGGCCTAAGTGTAAGCCACTCTGTCCCCGGGGGCATCTCCGCCCTAGAAACGATAGATCGCTTCCACAC